>NZ_JACSMO010000028.1:0-643 GCF_018618695.1 Exiguobacterium sp. s127
ATGAATCATAAGCGTATTCTTCGTATCATGAGAAAGTTTGGGATCGTGACGAAAATCCGCAGGCAGAACCCCTACCGTAAAATCGCCAAAGCGACATATGAACATAAGACTGTGCCGAACCACTTGAACCGCCGGTTCAAGCAAGTAGAGCCAGGTAAAGTGTTCGTCACAGACATCACCTATCTCCGAATTGGGTCTGGTCAAACTGCCTATCTCTCTTGCGTGAAGGATGTCGCTACACGTGAAATTGTGGCACATCATGTATCAATGAGCCTCCGGATGGAACTCGTCCTTCATACGACGAATAAACTCGCAGAACGACTTCAAGGGAATACACATCCGGAAGCCATGATACACTCCGATCAAGGTTTCCATTATACGCATCCTGCTTATCAAGCACGGATTCGTGAGATGGGGATGGTTCAATCCATGTCACGTCGAGGAAACTGCCTGGATAATGCCCCGATGGAATCATTCTTTGGGCACTTGAAAGATTATGTCGATTATCAATTAGCATCTGACCTCGATGAGGTCTGCGCTATGGTCGATGTATACATTGACTATTACAATAGCGAACGAAGACAATGGAAACTACAAAAGATGACTCCGGCACAATACCGAAGCCATCTCATAGCAGCTTAAA
>NZ_JACSMO010000029.1:0-503 GCF_018618695.1 Exiguobacterium sp. s127
CCTGCCGTCATGCTGAGGTTCGCAAGAGCGACGTGTTCAGCAGCGAGGCTGTTGAGTGTTGACCGGAGGTCAGCGGCTTTCGTATCAGCTTTCGAGTTATCGAACTTCTCAGGCATCTGTGTTGTGATCGCGACTGAGAGAGCTTTCGAGATGTCATACATGCGGCTGTATCCTTCACGGAACGTGTTGTACGATCCTTCATAGTCGCCTGCTGCATATTGTTGGAATGTTTTATAGACGTCCGCTTCGTGAGTACGAAGGACTTCTTCAGCTGTTTCCTTCGGAAGTTCGCCTTCTGTCGCAGCGTCGAGGAATGTCGAGAGATCCTGGACGAATTCTTCTGTCTCGGCTTTCGAAGCGTTGATGCCTTCTTGGTCATCCGCTTTGACGGCTTTGACGAGGTCCGTTGTGTATTTGTTGTGATCGACGAAGATTTTTTCGAATTGTTTCGCGCCTTCGTCGCCATAGACTGAAGCGATTGCCGGTGTCATGTCGAGTGCGTT
>NZ_JACSMO010000030.1:0-476 GCF_018618695.1 Exiguobacterium sp. s127
ACCGTTCTAGAAATGGACAAGTTTCACAGATTTTTGGATCTGATACGTACTCCCGTCTTCATTCCCGTGTAGTTGTTCGATAGACAAGCTGCTGATCATTTTCACAGAGATAGCAATCGTAATACGCATCACAATAAAAATGATACTATCGTGAATATTACCTGGTGTGACAATTGTCCCGAGGACAAAACCATTCCGATCACATGCTGTATGAAAGGAATAGGCGAATTGCTTTTCACGCTTCCCCTTCACGTAATATCCTGACTCAGGATCCGTGGTACTCTCCTTCGTCAAACGTCGATCATTCTCGTCCTTCTTCTTGGGGGTAAAACGCTTTTTTTTCCGTGCGCCTCACAATCATCATTGATTTCTTGTTCCAGTTCATCTTGATAAAAACGTGCTGCACGACGAACATGTTTCTTTTTATATTTCCGCTTATTCGCATTTGCTTTGACGTGTGTCGAATCGATAAACAG
>NZ_JACSMO010000004.1:0-262586 GCF_018618695.1 Exiguobacterium sp. s127
AAGTGTTTGACTTGCTCGTTTTTGTGACTAAAAGTCACGTTGACGAAGCTTGCGCTTCATTCATTGTTTGTATCCGAAGATACGTTTTTGCCTCATCGTTCAGTTTTCAAAGTTCGTCATCGTTTGTTTTGAAAAATGGTGGGCCTAAGTGGACTCGAACCACCGACCTCACGCTTATCAGGCGTGCGCTCTAACCAGCTGAGCTATAGGCCCGTCAAAAGCAAACAAAATATGGTGCACCCTGAGAGATTCGAACTCCCGACCCCTTGATTCGTAGTCAAGTACTCTATCCAGCTGAGCTAAGGGTGCGATATGGTGCGGTCGAGAGGACTTGAACCTCCACAGTGTTGCCACCACTAGGCCCTCAACCTAGCGCGTCTACCATTCCGCCACGACCGCAATATTAAAATTTAAAATGGTGTGTCATGCAGGATTCGAACCTGCGACCCTCTGATTAAAAGTCAGATGCTCTACCAACTGAGCTAATGACACGAGAAAACTGGGCTGGAAGGGATCGAACCTTCGCATGCTGGAATCAAAATCCAGTGCCTTACCACTTGGCCACAGCCCAAAAATGGCGGTCCTGACGGGATTCGAACCCGCGATCTCCTGCGTGACAGGCAGGCATGTTAACCGCTACACCACAGGACCACATTTTTGTTACGTTAAGTATGAAATTGAAAATGGTGGAGGATGACGGGATCGAACCGCCGACCCTCTGCTTGTAAGGCAGATGCTCTCCCAGCTGAGCTAATCCTCCATTATGGTGACCCGTACGGGAATCGAACCCGTGATACCGCCGTGAAAGGGCGGTGTCTTAACCGCTTGACCAACGGGCCATAAAATATGCAATAATTATTCTCAAGTAACATTTTCACATAAGAGGTCTGGCGGAGATGGAGGGATTCGAACCCTCGCACCAGTTTCCCGGCCTACACCCTTAGCAGGGGCGCCCCTTATAGCCACTTGGGTACATCTCCAAAAGATAATGGCTCCGCAAGTAGGATTTGAACCTACGACCTACCGGTTAACAGCCGGTTGCTCTACCACTGAGCTATTGCGGAATGTTGTGTTCGTTTCGGAGCACTTTTATATAGTAGCAACTTTCTTTCTTGCCGTCAATGCTTTTTTAAAAAAGTTTTTAGTGACGATAAGTTGTTTAGTTGCTGTCGTTTTGACGACTTCTATAATTTATCACGCTCCGAAATGAACGTCAACTACTTTTGTAAAAAATCTTTCCACGACACTTCCCACAGCGGTACTTCTCCGGATTCATCTTTCTTTTCCTTCTATATAATGTACCGCATTTATGACATTCGTATTGATGCGATTTTTTTTCGTCTCCGTCTAATCGCGGACTGTACCGTAAGCCACCATACTTCATCAACCAGTCTTTAAAGTCTTGGTCTTGATGACGATGTCCCCGTCCTGCGAGGTGAAGATGATAGTGACAAAGTTCATGAACTACGATGCCACGAAAGGTTTTGGCGTCCGTTACATAGCGTCGATTAAAGTCAAGATGATGATCCGTCAAAAAATAACGGCCACCTGTCGTGCGTAGTCTTTCATTAAAAACGGCCTTGTGTCTAAACGGTAAAGCAAACACGTCGAGCGAAAGCTGCTCGACGTATTGCTGTAATTGTTCGTTCGTCATGATGGACTGACCATCGTTAAACCGATTCTGCCACGTTCCGGTTCGACACTCGTCACCCAGACCGTCACGATTTCTCCGACGGCGATTACGTCGAGCGGGTGTTTGACGCGTCGGTTACTTAACTTCGAGATGTGGACGAGTCCACTTTCCTTTACACCGATGTCGACGAATGCTCCAAAGTCGAGCACGTTCCGGACGGTCCCTTGGAACTCCATTCCGACTTGAATCATGTCCAGTGATAACACATCTTGTCGTAAAATCGGTTTATCCAGTGCCTCCCGCGGATCACGCTCCGGACGCTGCAAGGCTTCAATGATATCCCGGAGCGTCGGTTCACCAATCTCGAGTTGTTCTGCCGTATCCTTCACTGGAAGTTCCGCTAACTTCGTGCGGAGTTCTTCCGTCCCGACGGTCGTCAGCGCTAACTGAAGCTGCTTAAACAGTTGTTCGACAGTTTTATACTGTTCCGGGTGAATCGGTGTCCGGTCCAGCGGATGCGTCCCTTCAGGAATACGAAGGAAACCGGCTGCCTGCTCGTATGCTTTCGCTCCGAGACGCGGCACTTTTAACAGTTCTTTTCGTGAAGCAAATGCCCCGAGTTCGGAACGGCGTTCGACGATTTTTTTCGCTGTCGCCTTCGTGATTCCCGCTACATACCCGAGCAGGGACTCAGACGCCGTATTCACATCGACACCGACTTGGTTAACGACGGTCTCAACGACAAAGTCGAGTGTCTCCTTTAATTTCACTTGTGTCACGTCATGCTGGTACTGACCGACCCCGACTGATTGAGGATCGACTTTAACAAGTTCAGCTAACGGATCTTGAAGACGACGGGCAATCGAGATCGCTGAACGTTGCTCGACTTGGAGGTCCGGGAACTCCGTCCGTGCGATTTCTGAAGCCGAGTAAATACTTGCGCCCGCTTCGTCGACGATCGTAAAAGCGACTTCCGTATGCCCTTTAATCCAGTCCGCTACAAAGGACTCGGTTTCACGGGATGCCGTCCCGTTGCCAATCGCTATCAGCTCGACACCATATTTCTTCACCAGTTCTGATAATTTAGTACGGGCTTCCTTCGCTTTTTGCTCAGACATCGTGACGTAAATAACGCCGACTTCTTTTAATTCACCCGTCGGATCAATGACTGCCCACTTACACCCTGTCCGGTAAGCCGGGTCGAGTCCTAACATGACTTTCCCTTTCATTGGTGGTTGCATATAGAGTTGGCGCAAGTTTTTACCAAAGACTTCAATCGCTTGGTTCTCCGCCTTCTCCGTCAATTCATTTCGGATTTCACGCTCAATTGCCGGGAAAACAGATTTTTTATATCCTGTTTTGACTGCTTCTTCAACAAGCAGGCGCTTTTGTTCGGGCAACCGATTAAAAGGACGAAGTAAGTATGGCAATACTTGCTGCTCGTCTAACACGACTTTCACGGACACGATTTTCAAGGCTTCTGCTCGGTTGATTGCTAAAATCCGGTGCGGTACGATTTGGCGGACCCGCTCGTTGTACTCATAGTACTGGGCAAAGACCTTTTTCTCATCGACGGCATCCTTTTTTTGTTTCGTCACGATTTCTGCCGCACGGTGTGTCACTTGACGAATGTAATCGCGGACAGTTGCTTGTTCGCCCCACTCTTCCGTGATGATTGCTTCTGCACCAGCGACTGCCTCTGCTTCTTCAAGCCCTGCGAACAATTTTTTGAAGCCCGCTTCTTCATAGGGTTTCGGCGAACGGAGCCACTCTGCGAGTGGCGCGAGCCCTGCCTCTCGTGCAATTTCCGCTTTCGTCCGTCGTTTCGGACGGAACGGTAAGTATAGGTCTTCAATCTGTTGTAACGTCGTCGCTTCACGCAACGCTTGATTCAATGCCTCGGTCATCACACCCTGCTCTTCGATTTTCCGAAGGACATCGTCACGTTTAGTTTCGAGTTGCGTGATGCTTTTATGTCGATCGAGGATCGCCTTGATTTCGACTTCGTCGAGCTCACCAGTTTGCTCTTTACGATAACGTGCGATGAATGGAATTGTTCCTCCATCTTCCGTCAACTGTAAGACGGCTTTCACTTGCTGGGGTCGTAAATTCAATTCTGTTGCGATTCTCTTCTCCATTTTTCCTCACCTCCCCCTCATTATACCGAAGAATCGACAGAAAAAAAGACTGACGCCATGGCATCAGTCTTTCGAGAATACTTCATTCGGTTCTACTTTGATCGCTTCTCGTAATTTCTGCAACGCCCGGCGTTGTAAACGCGAAACGTGCATTTGCGAAATACCGAGAAGTTCTCCCGTTTCTTTTTGGCTCATGTTGCGGTAATACGCACATTCAAGAATCGAACGCTCACGGTCTGTCAGTACAGCAAATGCTTTTTCAAGAATCAGCTTTTGGTCGACCGAGTCATAACCATTTTCCTGGTTACCGACTAAATCAAGTAAAGTGACCGTGCTGCCCTCTTGATCCGCTTCAATCGAGCTATCAACGGATAACGCTTGATAGCTTTTACCCATTTCGAGTGTTTCGAGCACTTCCTCCTCTGACACTTCAAGACGCGCAGCGATTTCGTCGATTCGCGGTGAACGTTGTAGTTCAGTCGTCAATTCTTCGACAGCCTTCTTAATCTTCGGACCTAGCTCTTTAATTCGACGCGGAACATGGACGCTCCATGTTTTATCGCGAATGAATCGCTTGATTTCCCCGATGATTGTTGGGACAGCGAACGATTCGAAACTTCGCCCAAACTCTTTATCGAAACGACGAAGCGCGGCAAGCAATCCAATCATCCCGACTTGAACGAGATCATCATGAATCGGACGGCCACGTGAGAATTTACGGGCGAGTGCCTCGACGAGATCCGAGTAACGGGCGAGTAGCGCGGCATGGACTTCTTCATCTTGGTCATCTTGTTGATACAGATCAATCAGTCGAAGGACTTCGTCATCACTGTGATGGCGTTGTTGAGACTTTGCTGGCACTTTGACCCACCTCATCTCTATTCATATATTTTGTCATATGGACAGTGACGCCGTTTGCTTTTTCGATCGTGACTTGATCCATCAATGCCTCAATCATCAAGATCCCTAGTCCCCCCTCATGCAGTGAGTCTAGATCGTGCGAATCCGTAATTGGTTCACTTTGGCGTTTGACGCTATCTTTATCAAATGTCACACCGTTGTCTTTGACGATGATTTCAAGACGATCGTCCGGGTAAACGTTACATGTTAAGCCCATTGATCCGTCTTGCTGGTCTTCATAAGCATGTTGAACAGCATTCGCACATGCTTCAGAAACAGCAATTTTGATGTCTTCGATATCATCATACGTATAGCCCATGCGGTTTGCGACACCTGAAACCGTCAAACGCGCGATTGCCACGTATTCAGGTTTTGCAGGTAGTGTCATTTCAAGTTGTTCGTTTTTCATTGCGTACCACCTCGTACACCACTGTCGATTGTAATGATGCTTGAAAGACCTGTAATTTCAAAAAGACGACGAATACGTTCTGAAACACCAACAAGCGTAAACGATGTACCGTTTTTCTTCGATGCTTTAAGCGCTCCGACGAATACACCGAGACCTGTCGAATCCATGTAATGAATTTCATCCAAGTGAACGACGACATCATTTGCTTCTACAGCGGGAACGAGTTCTTGACGAAGTTTTGGTGCCGTATACGTATCAATCTCTCCTACGATATAGAGATGCGTCTGACCATCTAGTTGCTCTGTTCTAATTGTTAAATCCATCTTCAAGTTCCTCCTCAAGGAAATATGCTATATGATTTCTCTCTGTTTCATCAGTTGATTGTAAATAAAGTGGCTCCTTAAAAAAAGTCACTTAAGTATATTTCCCGCATTAAAACACTTCTAAACCTATTTTTAAAAATTTAGTCAAAAAAAGTCGCATACAAATGTATCGACTCTTCTCGTGCTTCTATGTAGGTGCCTAAAAATCAATCAAGCCTAAGCTGATTGCAACGGCACTATTCACTTTCATCATCGTCTCAGGATCCAGGTGTGTCACCTTATCCGTCAGACGGCGCTTATCGATCGTACGGACCTGCTCAAGTAGGATGACCGAATCACGTTCTAATCCGTGTCGCTCTCGATATACTTCCACATGGGTCGGTAGTTTGGCTTTGTCGATCTGTGCCGTGATCGCAGCCACGATAACAGTAGGGCTGAATCGGTTACCAATATCATTTTGTAGGACAAGGACAGGACGTACTCCTCCTTGTTCCGATCCGACCACAGGTGACAAATTTGCATAAAACACGTCGCCACGTTTGACTATCAAAGCTTACACCCCGCTTACTTGACGTAGGAGCGAGAACTCCGCCTCCGTTTCAATCTGGAACATTTCACCAACGATTGATAAATTGATTGCTGCCATTTCTTCGTAACCACGCTTCAATTCCTCACGTAGCTGACGCTTGCGTTCTTCGGTCGTATGGTTCGACTTCATCCCAATCGTCTCCTTCGCTACATTTCGCTCAACAAACTGCTTTTCCCGTTGTTGGACCAAGATAATGGCACCTCCAGATTCACTGAAACCTTAACGAACGACTCACTTTCTACTTCAATATATCAGTCGAATTCAGAAAATACAATCAAAATTCAAAGAAATAACATTTTTTTGCCATCATATTGATGGTTTTTTAAATTTATTTTCGCGGCACACGTTTTGAAAATTGACAAAGGACTTCATAGTTAATCGTCCCTAACCAGTGGGCTGCTTCATCAATCGGCGCGCCCGTTCCAATTAACGTCACTTCTGTGCCGACAGGGTATTCCTGCGGTAAACGAATCATTAACCGGTCCATACAGACACGACCGACGATTTCACACGGTTGACCATCTACGATGAGTGAGTACCCTTGAAAACGTCGCGACCACCCATCGGCGTAGCCGATCGGGACGGTCCCGATCCATTCGTCCGTCGGTGCCGTGTACGTCGCCCCATAACTGATCGTCTGTCCGGGTTCGACGCACTTGACTTGCATCAGCTGACTCTTCAACGAAAATGCCGGCTGAAGGAAATCATAATATGGAATCATCTCGTCAGACGGCATCGCGCCGTAAAGGGCAATCCCGATGCGGACGATATTAAACGGGTCATCCTGACCTGCGAGTCGAATCGCAGCAGCAGAATTCGCAGCATGGATATATCGCACGTGCGGTACGCGTTCGACGAAGCCGAGAAACGCCGTCCGTTGCTGTTCGAACAGACGGCTCGACAGTTCGTCCGCTGTCGCGAAATGTGTATAAATTCCTTCGAGCTCAAGCAAATCAGAATCGAGCTCCATTAAAAGTTCATCCAGTTCTTGCATCGTTTGCAGACCGAGCCGTCCCATCCCACTATCGACCTTAATATGAATCCGAAGCGAATCGATTTCCGTCAGATGTTGTTTTGCTTGCCGTAACCACTCGGCTGAAAATACAGGAACCGCCACATCATAATTCGAAGCGACGGAGACATGCTCCGGCAATAACGTCTCGAGCATGAGAATCGGTGCTTGGATACCTGCTTCGCGCAGCTCGATTGCTTCTTCAAGAAGAGCGACGCCAAGTAAGTCAGCCCCGTTTTCCAATGCAATTTCTGCCACAGTGATCGCACCGTGCCCGTAGCCATCCGCTTTGACGACGGCCATCATCGATTGGTCGCCGATTCTTGCCTTTATCTCGCGTACATTGTGTGCAATCGCAGCACGATCAATTTCAATCCACGTCGGTCGGTACATCGCCATCCCTCTTTTCTAATAAGACTTGTGCTGCCGCATAATGATCCGAATGCGTAATCGATACATGAATCATACCGTCAAACGGCCCCGTCATGATAGGGCGACCTGATGTTTCATTTAGTACTTCAAGATCGCGCCAAGACACTTCTCGCCCAATCCCCGTGCCGAGTGCTTTGACAAACGCTTCTTTTGCAGCGAACCGTCCCGCGAGATATTCAAGTCGGCGTCCGTTCGCCAATGTTTCATACCGCGCTTGTTCACGATCCGTCAAAATACGTGTCAGCATCCGGGGTTGACGTTCGAGTGTCAGACGAACGCGTTCTAATTCAATCAAGTCAAGACCGATACCATAAATCATTCCCTACGCCTCCACAGTTCTATTCTTCGTCCACTTCATATAGAATGAAAGTGAAGCGAGGTGTTGTCATGTTTAGTCGAACGGAAAATCTACAAACGTTCACACGTTCTTATCCGGTCGTTTCGTTGTTCATTTTAATCCAAGTCGCTCTGTTTGTCATCGAGCAGTTGAATCAGTTACTCGGCTTTGGTTTCTCTCCCCTCAGTTATGGTTCAGCGATTAATTTATTCATCGCGAATGGCGAATGGTGGCGTGTCGTCACGGCGACATTTTTACACTACGATTTTTGGCACATTGCCTTTAATACGTTTGCGTTGATTATTTTCGCTCCTGCGCTCGAGCGGATGATCGGGCATGTGAAATTTGCCATCTTTTACTTGCTTGTAGGAACGCTCGCTAACGTGTTGACGTATGTCACGTTGAGCGATAACTTATTTTATGGACAGGCGGGAGCATCTGGAGCCATCTTAGGTTTGCTTGGCTTTTACGTTTATCTCGGTCGTTTTCGTCGGACGATCATTTCTGTCGAAGATGCACGACTCGTCTACATCTTTAGTGCCATCACGGCCGTCTTTACACTGATCGGCTCGAACGTTTCCGTCTTCGGTCACTTGTATGGTTTCCTCCTCGGATTCCTAGCTGGATTCATCTTCGGAAAAAGCGCTGTTCCGTTCACACGTCCGTTTAATACGGGTCAACGGGCGACGTTCGGTGGTCATGTCGTTCACTCGACAGGATCCGGTCAAACGGGACGCATCGTGTTTTATGTCATCGTTGCCTTTGCCGTTTTCGGTCTACTCGCGCGATTCATCTAATCTACAAAAAAAAGCGCCTTGTCTGATTCCGTACTACGGAAAACAGACTCGGCGCTTTTTTCTTATTCTTACTTCCGGAAAGATTCCGCAAGATCCTTCACATCGTCAATCAGATTATGGATGGTTTCTTGATTATCTGTGTAGAGGGCACGAATTTCTTCAAAACGTCCTTTTGGATCTTGTTTGACTGCCGAAAGTTGTGTGCCGGCTCCGCCAAACGCACGCTTCGTCGCTTCGATTTGTGCTTGGCGTGTATCTTTATGAAGTAATGAGAGTGTTGCTCCGATTAGTGCGCCACCTACTGTTGCGAGTACAAAATAATTCTTTTTCATCTGGTTCTTCCCCCTGTGTCATTTTAATGTAATGGTGGTACAAGTTGATAACGTTTCATAATTGGAGAAGGCGCAAACGACTTCCCTGCCTCTTCAGCATACTGATCAACCGTCAAGCGTTCAACTGATTTTGCGTAACGTGACGCATCTCCTTCGTCCTTGAATTGAATCAATAACACGAGATCCGTCGCCCGTTCGACGCGGGCAATCCGTAAGGCTTGAAAACTGCCATATTCTGCCCCGAGTACTTTCGGGTCCGACATGACCTGATGGATGAAAAGATCGCCGCTATTTTGATCTGCCGGAATCGACCAGTAAAAAATCGTCCCCTTCTCATCAAAATTACCACGCGTTTCGAGGAGTGTATAGCTGTTCCCGCTTTGAAACGGTGACTTTCCGTCCGTTTCAATCCAGAGTAATGCTTCTCCGCTTCCACCCGCTGCCCGAATTTGAGCATCACGCGAGCGAATTTGGTCGACAAAGTTACCGCTACCGAATGTAATGAATAGTTTAGATGGCATCACAGGCCTCCGCGAGTTCGAAGTCTTTCCCAGTCAACCCGCCGGCATCATGTGTCGTCACGGCGAGCGTCACCTGTTTATAATCAATCATGATCCGCGGGTGATGATTCAAGTGTTCTGCTAAAGAACCGACCTCTTGAACAAAATCAAGTGCCGCCGGAAAAGAATCCAATGTGTAGATGCGTACGATTTCGTCATCGACGACGCTCCAGTCATTCAGACCTTCTAAACGTTCTTCTACCTCATACTCATTCAACCGTTCCATTCCATTCTCCTCCTCTACCATCGTTTTCGTCCTATACCTTATACCCTACTTTCCTTACTTCTTATACCTCTACTCGTTCGATTTCTTCCTTTTGCCTTCGAAGTGAGATAGAGTACAATGTGAAAGAGAACACTATATCCCATTCAGGAAAGGGGCTATCGCTCATGCGCGCTCTTATCGTTATTGATTATACGTTTGATTTCGTCGCCGATGAAGGTAAGCTGACTTGCGGTAAACCGGGTCAACTCATCGAAGGACGCATCGCATCGCTCATGGATGAATTTTCGACGAACGATTATGTCGTCATTGCAAACGACCTTCATGAAGAAGGCGACACATTCCATCCGGAAACCGTCCTCTTCCCGCCTCATAATATTCGGGGAACACACGGACGGGACTTATTCGGACAGGTCGCAGAGATGGCACGTGTTGCGGATCATGTCATCGACAAGACGCGCTATAGCGCCTTTGCTGGGACGGACCTAGATTTACGTCTTCGTGAACGGCATATCACAGAAGTTCACCTCGTCGGCGTTTGTACAGACATCTGCATCTTGCACACTGCTGTCGACGCGTACAATCTCGGCTATAAAATCGTCGTCCATGCTGACGCCGTCGCCAGCTTCAATGCG
Organism: Exiguobacterium sp. s127; assembly: GCF_018618695.1. Classification (NCBI taxonomy): domain Bacteria; kingdom Bacillati; phylum Bacillota; class Bacilli; order Caryophanales; genus Exiguobacterium; species Exiguobacterium sp. s127. The sequence continues at coordinate 10,321 of NZ_JACSMO010000004.1, forward strand.
GCCGGCCACGACTGGGCACTCACACACTTTAAACAATCGATCGGCGCAGAAGTCGTCGGCGAATAAGAAGGGATCTGTCTTCATGTTACAACGTAATCTTGCACTTCATACTGACCTCTATCTTCCGAGATGGATGTATATCTACTGGAAGGAAGGGCGCCATAATGAACGTGCTGTTTTTGACGTCTATTACCGCAGCAATCCATTCGAAGGTGGTTATGTCGTCTTCGCCGGTCTTGAAAATATCATCGAATATATCCAGACACTCCACTTCACAGAAGAAGACATTACGTATCTTCAAACGATGATCGGGTTCCCGGATGAATTCAAGGATGAGTTACGTAACTTTAAATTCAATGGCTCCCTCTCGAGTGTCAAAGAAGGCGAAATCGTCTTCCCGAACGAACCATTAGTCCGGATTGAAGCACGGATTTTTGAGGCGAAGTTACTGCAAACGGCCATCTTGAACATCGCCAATCACGAATCGTTGATTGCGACAAAATACGCACGGATCCGGCAGTCGGCACCAGGCGCGAAATTCCTCGAAGCCGGTTCACGCCGCGCCCAAGGAATCGATGCTGCTTACTTCGGAACACGTGCCTCTTATTTAGCCGGGTTCGACGTGACAAGCCTCGCGTCGGCCGGCCGCGACTTTGGTATCCCATGTGGTGGAACGATGGAGCATGCAGATATCCAGTTTCATGATGATGAGTTGACGGCTTTCCGGACGTTCGCATCGCATTATCCGGATCAGGCGACACTGCTCGTCGATACGTACGATACGCTTAAAAGCGGACTCCCGAACGCGATCACGGTCGCAAAAGAACTCGCAGCAGACGGACATAAGTTACGCGGGATTCGAATCGATTCCGGCGACTTATCCTACCTATCAAAACGCGCCCGGAAGATGCTTGATGAAGCCGGCTTACTCGACGTCGAAATTGTCCTGTCTGGTGATTTAGACGAATATGTCATTCAAGACCTTCGCATCCAAGGGGCACAGGCAAACACCTTCCTCGTCGGAACACGCGGCATCACGGCGTACGAACAACCGGCGCTCGGCATGGTCTATAAACTCGTCGCCCGCGAAATTGACGGCGAACTTGCACCCGTCATCAAAGTTTCGTCTTCAAAAGCGAAGACGACGACACCGCATATCAAGGAGGCGTACCGCATCGTCGACCCGGAAACGAACAAGTTCAAAGGCGACTACATCACGTTACTCGATGAAGATCCGAGTCAACTCGACTTCGTCGATTTGATTGACGTCCGTGACCCGTCGTTCCGGAACCGGATTGAAAACTTTAAGGTTGAACGGTTACTTGCACCGATCTTTAAGGACGGTGAACTCGTGTATACCGTTCCGACGATTGAAGAAAGTCGTCAGTTCCACGAACAGCAAATCGGACGCCTGTGGGAAGAGTACAAACGTCTACGTCTACCTGAAATCTATGCCGTCACGTTCAGCGACCGTCTCTGGAAACTGAAACTCGACATGATTCGGAAAACACGCCTCGCAAGTGGTGTCAAATAACAAAATCAAGCAGCCTCAAGAATCAAGCTTCTTGACGGACGTCTTGAAAGGCTACCTTTTCATCTCCCTCTCATTTTTCTATACGCTAAAAACAGCCCCTTCAACTGAAGTGGGCTGTTTCGTTTGGGTGAGCAGTCATTTTGGCTGTCGCTTGTTCCATTTGTTGACGAAAGTACCACGCAAAACCAAGCGCACCTCCGATGAAGACGATATAGGTAATCCGTTGACCGAACTCAGCAAGAGAATCGGCGTAAAAGATACTAATTAAATGATCACTTCCACTGATAAGAAGCAAACAGGCGATCAGGAGCGCTATGCGGTACGCAAGCGTCGGGCGATCTTTTGGCTCAGCATGCCAATACATGATGATGTGATGGGCAAGTAAGATAATCCCCACGATTCCTAATATTCCTATAAGTGCTTGCGGCATAATAAACGGTCCTCCTGTTTCTGATTTCTAGTTCCATTTAAACATAGTTCGACTCGAAGACGTTACGAAAAGTTTCGCGCAGGCGACAGACTCACGTTATACTGAAGAAAATCACGTACGAACAACAAAAGGAGGAGTTCTTTTTGAAAACCTTTAAATTGTGTACATTACGTATTCTCATGGATGAATCAGGGCGAGATACGACAATCCCCGTTCAGATTAAAGATGGGCTGACGGTGAGTACCGACCAAACCGCCCAGTGGGTCGCTGAAATCGTCGTCACCGACACCGATCAACCGATTTTGAAAGAACTGTTCGAGAAAAAGCTGCGCGCCTTGATTGAAATCACGATTTCACGGCCGGACAATGACCCCGCCGCCATGATCGTCACGCCTTATGAAAGTACGCAATTGAGCGAAGGCGTCTCTTATCTCTTTACCGGTAAGATGGTCATGATGAAAAATGATTTATCCGAATCGATTTTGCGTGAAGTCGTCGAAGACAACTTTACTGGCGAAGAGCTGATTCAAGAATATAAAGACCGACGCTCTAAACGTGGTGCTCATATCACGAGCATCGCGAAAGAAACGTTTAAACAGTACTTACAAGAACATCCGGCAACCGTCGAAGGATGATGTTCAAATTGTGATATGGTCCGCTACATTAATCCGCTCAATCTCATAACGGTCGGAAAAACGAATGTAATTCGCACATGCATTTTTTAACGGCGTCCGGTAACTGAATGTCTCATCAATCGAGGAGAGTGCCGCTTTAATCGTATGCGAATGGCAGACGACTAAGAGGCGTTTTCCTCGATATTTTTCTGTCAGTTCTTCAACCGCACTGAAGACACGCTGTTGAATTTCCGCTTCCGTTTCAAGCCCCGGGACGCGCTCTGCATCATTTGCCTGCACTGCTTCGTAAATTCCGGCGACCGGTTCACCGGAAGCCGTTCCAAATTCGCGCTCGACAAGCCGTTCATCCGTTTCCGTCAAGCTTAGACCGATCGATTGACCAATGATTTCAGCAGTTTCGACAGCTCGCGATAGCGGACTTGAAATCAAGACGTCCCACTGTTCTTCTGCCAGGTAGGCAGCACTGAGAGCCGCCTGTTTTCTACCGGTCTCGTTAAGCGGTATATCTTCACGTCCTTGAATCCGCTCGTTTAAGTTCCAGTCCGTTTGACCGTGTCGTACTAAACAAATTTCCGTCATATTGCAGTCTCCTTCTAAAGAAATATGACTGATTGTATCATGTTTCCTAATGAAGCGCCTCTCGTTTCGGTAAGACAAGCACTTGACAACTGAAGGCTTCGATTCGTTCGAGCAAACGTTCAATTTTGAGTGGATTTTCAGTTTGGGCAAAGCTCGCCAGCGAATGTGTGCCATTCGGGAAAGAGAATAATCGAACATCCGCCCCGACATCCGCCCCCTTCTCAACAAAGTGGAGTGCTTGAGCAAACGGGACAATCGGATCCTTTTTTCCGTGCAGCAACATGATCGGCAGCGAGTCGGAACTTAAATGTGTCGCCGGGGAGACACGCATCATCAACTGTCGCCATTCTTCACGTCCACCCCCATAAAACTTGATATGGGCAATCCAGGTTTGAATGAATTTAAACAACAGAAAATTCGTCGGCGGATACAAGGCGATGACTCCACTGATTAAAGGAAGATGCGCCTCCGCCTGTTCGCCGATAAATTCAGTCGGGGCAAGCGCCGTCGTCAACATTAGGGCTCCACCTGCTGAATCACCCCATAAAAGCATGCGACCGCGCGCGATGCGTAATTCATCCGCTTGTTGATTTAAAAAACATAAGGCATCTCGAACATCTTCCAGGTTGTCCGGAAAGTAGCTGCCATCCTCAAATAAACGATAGTCGATGCTGCAAACGGCAATCCCGAGTTCTAAAAACCGGTCGATGATTGGAGCAAAACTAAACACATCATCACGGTTTCCACGAACGAATGCGCCGCCATGAGCATAAATCGCGACCGGAAACGGCCCTTCTCCCGGCGGATAATAGATATCTAACGTCAAGTCCTGCTGATTGACCGTCTTGTATAAAAGATTTCGTGGTGCTAATTGCTTTTCGGTAAGCGGCAAGACCGGCTCCGTCCATCTGAGTAAGGCTCCATAATTATTCCAAATACTCGCACCAGCAGCAGCCGTCGTCAAAATAGCGGCGCCACCCATCAACCATGCTGTTTCACGTTTCACCTCATCACCTCCAAGGCTCATTCCGATTTCACTTCTACTCTTCTCTTACCCGATTTATTTTGAACTAGAACTTCACAACATTCCGACTTGACGCTTTAATTTCCGTCGGATATAGTTAGAAAGTCCAAATCGGAACAATTACGTTTTAATTATCTTGGAGGGTTCATATATGAAAAAAATCATTCCAGCGTTAACCATCGCGACAGTAACTGCCAGTCTGCTCGCCGCATGCGGCTCATCGACTTCAAATTCAGACGAAGACGGTAAATTGCAAATTTATACGTCGACGTTCGCCACGGCAGCCATCGCCAAAGAAATCGGCGGAAAGGACGTCCAGGTCGAATTAATCGTTCCCCCTGGCGCCGACCCGCATTCGTATGAGCCGACTCCGAAGCAACTGACGACGATTGCGAAAGGCGATCTATTTTTACTTACCGGCACAACCCTTGAGCCGTACTCTGAAAAGATTAAGGAAAGTTTAGCCGGTAATTCCATTCGTTTTGTCGAGACAAGTAAAAATATCGACTTACTCGAAGCTTCCGCTTCGCTTCATACGCACGAAGAAGACGCACACGATGACCATGATGATCACGAGGCTGAAGAAGAGTCGCACGATCATGGACAATACGATCCGCATGTTTGGCTCGACCCGAACAACGCCAAGAAAATGGCTGACTCGATTACGACCGCGTTAGCAAAGGAAGCACCTGACCGGAAGGAAACGTTTGATAAAAACCTCGCACTCTTTAACAAACAAGCAGATGAACTCGACCAAAATTTACAAAAAGCTGTTGACTCCGGTTCGAAAAAGGAGCTTCTCGTCACGCATGCCGCATACGGGTACTTGGCGGAACGTTACGGTTTCACGCAACTGCCGATTGCCGGTATTTCACCGTCTGACGAACCGTCCCAAAAACAGCTGGCTGCCATCGTCAAGGAAGCAGAGATGCATGACTTAAACTATATCGCCTTCGAAGAGACGGTGTCGCCAAAGGTCGCCCGTGTCATCCAAAAAGAAATCGGTGCCGAATCGATTACGATTCATAACCTCGAGTCCGTCGCAAAAGATCAACAAGATCAATCGTACTTTGATTTGATGAACGAAAACGTGACGACGCTCAAACAAGCACTGCAGTAAGGTACAGTTGACAAGCATTAAAAGATACGTTAGGGTAATAAACGTGTTTTAAACAACGACTAAACAACTAAATGACTTCTTTTTATCGCGAGAAACGGAGGGACTGGCCCAATGATGTTTCGGCAGCGGACGATTGATTCGTACTGTGCCAAATCCAGCAAGCTATGGCTTGAGAGATAAGAAGAGCGTCTTTTTCAGTAAAGACCTCCTTCTTTCTTGCGAAGGGGTCTTTTTTTGTATGCTGAAGAAATGGAGTGATTCACATGAACGAAACGGTTACGCCGAACAAATGGGCGTTGTTCCCCTTGTTCGTTTTCCTTGTATTATTCATCGGTGCAGGAATCTTCTATAACGACTTTTACAAATTCCCCATCTTGATTGCAGCTTTAATCGCCTTGATTTTTGCTGCTGCGACATCTAAGGGAGACATCAACCAGACCGTCGAGCGGATTGCCCGCGGTGCCGGAAATCCGGACATCATGATCATGGTCTTCATCTTTTTACTCGCTGGCACATTTTCTGGAACAGCGAATGCAATCGGAGCCATTGATGCGACCGTCAACGCTGCACTCAGTTTCCTACCCCAGTCTCTTTTAATGAGTGGATTGTTCATCATTGCCGCTTTCATCTCGATGGCGATGGGAACTTCGACCGGCACAATCGCTGCCCTTGCACCGATCGCACTCGGGATTCATGACGCGACGGGTGTCAATGTCGCACTCGCCGCTGCTGCCGTCGTCGGTGGAGCAATGTTCGGTGATAACTTATCGTTTATCTCAGATACGACAATCGCCGCTGTCCGGACACAAAAAACGAACATGCGTGATAAATTCAGAACGAACTTTTTAATCGTCTTGCCTGCTGCCGTCATCACTGTCATCTTACTCGCTTTCGTGTCAGGTTCCGGAGATGTCGTCGAAGCGAAAGCATTTGAATTTTATAAGCTGATTCCGTATCTTTCCGTCATCGCGCTCGCACTCTTTGGTGTCAACGTCATTCTCGTCTTACTCGGCGGGACGTTATTGACAGGCATCATCGGAATGATCGACGGTAGTTTCGGAGTAAGTGGATTTGTCCTCGCGATGTCTGACGGATTGATGGGGATGGCAGAAATCTCAATCTTGACGTTGCTGATGGGTGGACTCGTCAGCCTGATCACCTATAACGGTGGAATTGCTTATCTCAAAGAAACGCTGACACGAAAGATTTCGAAACGCCGGGGAGCTGAGTTCAGTATGGCTGCCCTCGTCAGTGCAACGAATCTCGCAACAGCAAATAATACGATTTCGATTCTTGTCGCCGGTCCGCTCGCTGCTGAAATCGCGGATACGTATGACATCGACCGGAAGAAGTCAGCCAGTATCCTCGACCTCTTTTCCTGTGGTGTTCAAGGAATCATCCCGTACGGAGCGCAACTTTTGATTGCCGCTGAATTGACGAAAACGGCGTCACCCGAACTGATTCCTTATTTGTTCTATCCATTTTTACTGTTCGTTTGTGGATCACTGGCAATCTTCTTCGGCTTCCCACGCCGGAAGAGTGATGCCGCACAGAAAAACAACATGTCGTAAAACAAACAACCCCCGTCGCTTCGTCTGCGACGGGGGTTCACTTTATTTCTGTTTTTCTTGACGATTCAAAATGAAATAGGCAATCGCCGGAAGCGGAAATTGAACGAGTCCTGCTCCCCCCCATACCCACGGATTGCGTCCTGTCTTGCGGGCACCAAGGAAGAGGAACGTGGCTTGAGCACCTAATAGTGCTGCAATGCTTGTCCAAACTCCTTTTGGTACTTTTTTAATCGATTTCACCATGATATTACACCTCTCTTCGTTTATGCATCAGTAGACTTTCTTCTCTTTCCCATTCTATATTCCCTGCTTATGAGCATCAAAACAGATGTTCCGCTAAGTTCATGCTAAACTGAACAGGCAAATCCATATTCTAGTTTCATTGAAGGAGGAGTATATACATGCAATACGCAAAACTTTCAAATGGTATCACGATTCCACAGATCGGGTTCGGTGTCTGGCAAGTCGATGAAGAGACGGAAGCACCGGCTGCCGTCGCAGAAGCACTTCGCGTCGGTTACCGTCATATCGATACGGCTGCCGTCTACAAAAACGAACGTGGTGTCGCAAAAGGAATCAAAGAAAGCGGCGTGAAACGTGAAGAACTCTTCTTGACGTCTAAAGTTTGGAACGATGACATTCGTGCCGGACGGACGAAAGAGGCTTTCGCTGAGTCACTTGAGCGACTAGAAACCGATTATCTCGATCTTTATCTCATTCACTGGCCGGTCGAAGGTTATGTCGAAGCATGGAAAGCCATGGTCGAGCTTTACGAAGCAGGTAAAATCAAGGCGATTGGTGTATCGAACTTTAAAGAACATCATCTCGATACACTTGCTGAAGAAGGACTCATGACGCCGATGATCAACCAAGTCGAGCTTCATCCACAACTTCCACAGCATGAATTGCATGAGTACTTGCAAGATCACAGCATTCAAGTCGAAGCATGGAGCCCACTCATGCAAGGTAAGTTCCTTGAAATCAATGATTTCAAAGAGATTGCTGAAAAACATGGTAAGAGCCCATCACAAGTCGTTCTACGTTGGCACCTCGATAACGGAATCGTTGCGCTTCCGAAATCAGTCACACCAGAACGGATTGCTGAAAACTTCGATGTGTTTGATTTCCAACTCGATGCAGACGACCTCGAACAAATCGATCGTCTCGCGACAGAAGTCCGCCTCGGACCGGACCCTGACGAAATTGACTTTTAATCCACTGACCGATACACGAAAGACTGCTGACGGGACCTATCCCGTAGCAGTCTTTTTTTAAGCGTAATAAATAAGAATCGTCTCTTCTGTCGTTTCAGCCTTGCTGAAGTATGCGCGTAAATCAGCAAACTGTTCCCACACGTCGTCGAATTCTCCATGTTGCCCCGCTTCATCATAAATCGTCTCAAGTGACCGACGATCAAAATTTCGCATGACTTCTGCTGAGATGATGATTAACGGAAGAGGGAGAATCCCGACAATTGCTGCTTGTGTTTCGTTGACAATCAACTCTTCACCGACAATCGCTCGACCTAAGTTGTAATGGGTCTCTTGATCGATATAGATATCGATTTGATTCATCAAGTGATAGAGGGCTGCCGTGTCTTCCAGAGCAAATAGCTGTTCATAATCCGGCTGCGTCTCATGGATAAAAAGAATCCAGTCCATGATGATATGCGGGTCGTCACCAAACGAATCCCAAACGGCATCCGCGACACGAACGTAATGTACGTTTTCCATCCTCCCTCTCCTTTCTTCGTTTCTTTAATAGCTATTCCCATTTTTTCGATGCTTTAGTAATTTTTTTAGAATCTGCGTACTAAAAAGCAACGAAAAAAAACGCTCTCACCTTCTGATAGCACGTTGTCTACATGCAAAAAGAACCAGCAAAATGCCGGTTCTTTTTGATTAAATCGCTTTTTCTTTTGATTCGTCCGTTTCCCACGCCTCAAGAGATTCTTTACCTGGTAAGTTCGGAATCGAATTCGCATAAAAGCGCGGATCTTTTCCGGATTTTCGTTGTTCGAGGTAATCATCAAGTGCGAGTTTCGCGATTTTAGATAAGCGGAAAATCGCATACAAGTTGACGACTGCCATCAAGCCCATGAAAATATCAGCAAGCGCCCAGACAAGACCTGCCGTCTGTACGACTGAACCGAAGACAATCATCCCGAGTACGATGACACGGTAAGCCATCATCAGTGTTTTATTGTCATTAATGAAGCTGATGTTCGATTCACCGTAATAATAGTTTCCGATGATTGAACTAAATGCGAACAAGAAGATCGCAAGTGCCATGAACGTCGTCGCAAACACTCCGACCTGAGTCGAGAGTGCGTTTTGCGCGAGTTCGATCCCGGCAACTGCTTTTCCGTTCGCGTCTTTCGTCGCGACATCACTAACGAGGATGATCATCGCTGTTGACGAACAAATGAGTAACGTATCAACAAATACACCGAATGATTGAATCAAACCTTGCTTGACGGGGTGTGACACTTCAGCCGTCGCAGCAGCATTCGGAGCAGAACCCATACCGGCTTCATTCGAGAACAGACCACGACGAATTCCGTTAAGAACTGCAGCACCAATTGCTCCGCCAGCAAGCGTCTTGAACTCTAAAAGTCCCTCTTGGAAAATCAAGCCGAAGACGTTCGGCAACAATTCAAGATTCGTAATCATAATGAAGAGGGCGATTAAAATGTATCCGCCCGCCATGATCGGAACAAGGAATGCAGAGACCGTTGCAATACTACGTACTCCACCGAAAATCACGAGTGATGTTAATAAAACGAGTGCAATCGTGATCCACATCTTATCGATGCCATACTGACTTTGAAGTGACAATGAAATCGTATTCGATTGAACCGAGTTAAAGACAAACCCGAACGAGATTGTAATCAAGATACTGAAGACGATTCCGAGCCACCGTTGGCCAAGCGCTTTTTCCATGTAGTAGGCAGGGCCCCCACGCCATGCCTTCTCATCACGGACTTTATAAATTTGAGCAAGTGTACTTTCGACGAATGCTGACGCTGAACCGATCAAGGCAATCAGCCACATCCAAAAGACGGCACCGGGTCCACCTAGTGCGATGGCTGTCGCAACACCGGCAATGTTCCCGGTCCCGACACGTGCAGCCGTACTGATCGCGAACGCTTGGAATGGTGAGACGCCATCCTTTCCTTTATCTGTTCCCTGGAACAGTAACCGTAACATTTCAGGTAACATCCGGAATTGGACGAATCCCATGCGAATCGTAAAATAAATGCCTAAGCCAACAAGTAAGATGATCAGGACGCTCGACCATAATACATCACTAATATTCGTTACGATATCCATCAGTTGTTTCTCCATACAGGCTCCCCCACTTCTCTCTTATGTAACATTTCTTCACATGTGTTCTATAATACGAAAGTTTTTTTGAAAAATCAAATACAGTTGTATCAGTCAACTTCTGATTACGAGGCATTTCTATCCATTTCCTCACATTAGATGTGAGGTTTTTTGTTTACGAACAAAAAAAGAACGGCCTCACTCAAAAGGAGGGACGGCTACCAATTAAACGGAATCAGGACTTTTTCATGCGTGTCCCAAATACACACTAAGCCATCGTGAAAAAGAAGCATTTACATCGAAATGGCCGATGATTCCGTGGAAGTGGAATCATCGGCCATTTCGATTAACGGAGGACGGAAACGTTTATCCTCAACTCCTATGGGAAAAGGAAACGTGATTCGCGTTTCCGTCAGGAAGAGGTAAGACCCGGCATGACCGCATGAAATGCGGGCTGCCGCGGCTTACCTTCCGCCCAAGGAAAGTGAGGATGGCGGAAACGTCCGTCACAAGGATGGATGTTCATCTGAATTAGTCACCCCCTCCATCTTTAGACAAACACTTAGAGCCCCTCCACTTTTCGCGGAAGGGCTCTTTTCGATTCTTTAGATGAATAGATTTAAGTTGGCATCGTCTGTCGCACCAAGATAACTTGCGACCCCACCATAATCGATATCATCTAACAATTCTTCTTTTTTAATCCCCATGATGTCCATCGACATCGTACACGCAATCATCCGGACGCCTGCTGCTTGCGCTTTTGCCATCATCGTCTCTAGCGCATCGACTTGTTTGTCCTTCATGACTTTTTTCATCATTTTTTGACCGGCGCCTGCCATGTTCATGTTGGATAATGGAAGATCACCGGCATGTTTCGGCATCATCATCCCCATCATGCGTTCCATCGGTGCTTTGTCGACGGCTGGTGCATCCGGCTTACGAATGACATTCAGTCCCCAGAACGTGAAGAACATCGTGACTTGTTTGCCCATCGCTTGTGCACCTTGTGCGATGACGAATGACGCAAGTGCTTTATCAAGATCACCACTGAAGACGACCATCGTCGCGTCATCTGCTTTTGCGACAGGTGCCGTTGTCACGTGTTGCTCCGTTTGTCCTTGCCCTTTTTCAAGTAAAACTTCGACAATTCCCTGATTCATTTCTGCCGTATGGACGGTATGTCCGAGCTTTGTTGCCCATGCCTGGACGTCCGGTAAGAAACCAGGATCCGATGCTTTAATGAAGACTTGGTCTCCGTCCTGCAGTTGATCAATCTTTGTTTTTAATTCAACGATTGGTCCCGGGCACTGTAATCCACATGTATCGAGCAGCGTGATTTGCTCTGCTTTCACGGCTTGTTTCGGCTCACTTTTAATCGTCGTCACTGCTGTTTCCTCCCGTGCTTGGTTTCGCGCTTCTTGATCGCGATTGACCGTCGCCCATGTTTTATATCCGCCACTCAAATTCTTCACGTCGAAGCCGTTTTGTTTGAGGAGCTGACTTGCGACATATCCCCGTAATCCGACTTGGCATGTCACGTAGATCGGCTGATCCTTCGGTAGCTCGTCGAGGGACGTGCGAAGCGTCGGTAATGAGATATTGACCGAGCCCGGAATCGAACCGAGTTCATTTTCAGACGGTTCACGGACATCGAGTAACAATCCGCCGGCTGCGACGATTTGATCAATTTCATGCCAATGGACGTTTTCGCTGTCCCCTAACACGATATTCGAAGCGATGTATCCTGCCATGTTGACGGGATCTTTCGCCGAGCTATACGGTGGTGCGTATGATAATTCAAGGTCTGGCAAGTCGAGGACCGTTAATCCACCTTTGATTGCCGTCGCTAAGACATCAATCCGTTTTTCGACACCCGTCATCCCAATCGCTTGCGCGCCGTAAATCGTTCCGTCAATCGGATCAAACAAGAGTTTCATTGAGATTGGACTGGCACCCGGATAATAACCGGCGTGCGAACCCGGATGGAGATGAACCGCTTCATAGCGGCGACCAGACTGTTTCAACCGTTTTTCGTTATTTCCGGTCGAAGCGACCGTCATATCGAATACTTTTGCGACGGCTGTACCGAGCGCACCTGTATATTTAACGTCGCGTCCGGCGATGATGTCTGCAACGAGACGCCCTTGACGATTCGCCGGCCACGCGAGTGGAACGTGCATCGCCTCTCCTGTCACGTAATCTTTCACTTCGATGGCGTCACCAATCGCAAAGATCGATGGATCAGATGTCCGTAACGTGTCATCGACTTTGATTGTATTCTTGATTCCCAACTCAAGTTTTGCTTCCGCCGCAAGGTTACTTTCCGGCATGACACCAATCGACAAGATGTTCATTTCCGTTTCAATCGTCTTGCCGCTCGTCAAGACAACACGTCTCCCTGCCTCTTCAAAGCGGGCGACACCATCCGATAAAATCAACTCGACCCCTTTTGCGCGTAGATGTTCATGGACGATGGCTGCCATTTCCGGATCGACCGGTGCCATGACTTGATCCATCATTTCAACCAATGTGACTTTCGCACCACGTTCGACCAAGTTTTCTGCCATTTCGAGTCCAATGAACCCCCCACCGATGACGACGGCACGTGCGGGACGGTTCTCATCGACATATTGACGCATCCGGTCCGTATCCGGAATGTTACGTAACGTAAAGATGTTCGTCGCTTCTTCGATACCAGGAATTGATGGACGCATCGGTTTTGCTCCTGGTGAAAGAATTAAGTTGTCATATGACTCCTCATATTCTTCACCTGTATCGACTTTACGGATTGTGACCGTTTTTTGTTCACGATTGATTTGAATCGCTTCCGACAGATTCCGAACATCCAAGTTAAACCGGGCATGCATCCCCTCAGGTGTTTGGACGAGTAGCTTGTTCCGGTCTTTGATGACATCCCCGATATAGTACGGTAATCCACAGTTCGCGAACGAAATCTCTTTTCCACGTTCTAACAAAATGATTTCCGCCGTTTCATCCAACCGGCGTAATCGTGCTGCAGCGGTCGCTCCACCTGCTACTCCACCAACAATGATTGTTTTCATGTCTGTTTTCCTCCTAAATCGAATCGTACTCTCTATGCTTTACAATATACCCATTAAGGTATGTGGTTTCAAGTAGTTTGCTCTACATTTCACATACTTGTCTTATTTTCAAACTGTTTCTTCTTTAAATGATAACGGACATTAGTTGCAATTCCTCTTAAAATGCTTGAAACTGAGATTACAGTATCTATAAGGGGGATTTAAAATGGACCAGGACCGTAACTCGAACGAAACGAATGAGGACAACAAGGTCACACCGCTTCACCCAGAACGTAATCAAGAAGGAACAAACGAAAACGGGGTAACGGAAGTTCAACAACAACACTTGGAAGCATTCCAAGCGTTCTTAGTCGAAAAAGGCATTCCAATGGAAGCACGTGAAAATGAAACACACGTTTTCTTTATGACACAAGAAAAAACACCAGCTGGCGCTGAGCCGATGATGATGATCGTCTTCAGTAAAACGACGACGGACGTTGAGTTATTCGCTCGTACCGTTACGCACGTTCCAGACGGTGTCGAAGATCTTCCTATCTTAAACGCAATCAATGACTTCAACCAAGAGTTCAAGTACTTCCGCGTCGTCCTCGATAGCGATCGCGACGTAACGATTGCTTCAACAATCGACTTAGATCACGGCTTCAACCCGGCTGCCATCTTCGGCCACTCGGTCATGATGTTCCAAGCTTCTGACGAAGTGTACGCGTATTTAACGAAATTGTATGACCAAATTCAATAATTTATATTTTTAAAAAATGGCTCCGGAGTTCTCTCTGGAGCCATTTTTTTATTTTAAGTTCAATTGACAATGAGAATTATTCTCGTTATAGTGAGAATTGTGAAAACGACATCATTTTGTAGATAATTTTATTTTTCCTGGGGGAATGAGACAGATGAAAAAACGATTTAAAGTAGCGTCACTCTTTATGGTAGCCGGATTACTCGCAGCTTGCGGAACGGATGAAAAAGAAACAACGACAGCTCCAAAAGAAGACAAAACGGAGCAAACGTCTGATAAAAATACGAATGCCGGAATCGCCGCAACGACATTAACGGATGAATTGACAATCTTCAGCTCAATCAAGACAGAACTCGATAAAGCGAAAGAAGGACAAGCCATCGACTGGAAGATGGTCCAGACGAGTTATGAATCGAAGTTAAAAGGTGGCGTCGCAACTGCCGCTCCTGAAATCGAACAAGTCGTCACTTCTGCCCTCGCAGGCGTCGAATCAAAGGATTTGGATGAGAACATTGCCCGTCAGCTTGTCGATAAAGGACTTCAGTCTTACTTCTATAAACTCCAAAAATCAATGCAAGCAACAGCAGAAGAAGCAGTCGTGGCCGGAAAAACGGATGACGCCATGGCGACGTTAGGAAATATCAAAAACATGGCGGAAACTGTCTTCATCCCGACAGCCGAAAAGCGCGATGCGAGTTATGACTTCAAAAACGAAGAAGCCATCGCACAAGCGATCACGTCCGGTCTCGCAGCACAAGAAGACGCCATCTCGGCTGAAAACGTCGCTGACTTTAAAGTCGCAAAACAGTTGACGGATAAGTCGATTTACCGTTCATTCTATCTCGCAGCACTCGGTTATGCACAAAAAATCGAGGATGGCGCTAAATCCGGTGCCGACGAACAAGAGTTACAAATGGAACAAGCAGAAGGCTACGGATTCTTACTCGCAATCGAGGAATCACTTGCCGGTGGCGATGAAGCCGCCGTTGCAAAACTAAAAGAACAATACGACTTCTCAAAAACAAAACCAGCAGACGTCTCTTATGAAGAGATCGAAGGACTCTTCGCCAAAGCATTGACGAAGAAAGTCGTCGGTTACCATGAAGAAGCAATGGAAGCACTCGAAGCGAAAGATGTCGATACAGCACGTGTCGAAGCGATGGAAGCAAACATGTTCGTCATCGCGATGAAGCCGACCCTCGAAAATCGTCTCGGTAAAGAAGAGGCAGACGCTGTTCTTGCTGACGCTAACACATGGTACGATCTCATCGAAAAAAATGACGCAGAAGCGGAAACGGTGAGCAAAAAAATCGTCGATGCGCTCGATACGTTCAACTAAGCAAGACGATTGGAGGAACTTCCTTTGAACATCGGAATTACGGGTGGCGCTGGCTTCATCGGTGCTGCACTTGCAACTCGTTTGCGTACTAGTGGTCATACCGTATCGATCATCGATGCCTTCACCGATTATTATGCAAGCGACTTGAAACGCGAACGGGCAGCGGAGCTGACACGACTTGGCGTAAACATCTGTGAAGCAGATGTCCACGTCGAACTCGATGCCTGGTGTTCATCCGGTCAATTCGATGCCCTGTTCCATCTTGCTGCTTTACCTGGCGTTCCCGGATCTTTACGTGAGCCGCATCGCTACATCAAAGAAGATATCGATATGACGGTGACCGTCCTTGAAGCGGCAAAACAACATCAGATTCAGCAAGTCTTGTTTGCCTCTTCTTCTTCGGTTTACGGGGAGCAGACAGGTGCGTTGAGCGAACAGCAGGCGACCGGTCAAGTCGTCAGTCCATACGCCGCGGCAAAGTATAGTGCCGAGACGTTCTGTAATGCCTATCAAAACCTATATGGATTACAGGTTACGATCTTCCGCTTCTTTACGGTCTACGGACCATCCGGGCGCCCGGATATGGCGCTTTACCGCTTCATCGAACAAGCGCTTCGTGGTCAAGAACTTGTCGTGTTCGGTGACCCGGTACGCGACTTCACGTACATCGATGACATTACACGCGGGATGGAACAAGCACTTCAAGCGCGCGCAATCGGGACTTATAATTTAGGGGCGAATCGACCGGAGTCGGTCCGAACGATTGCCAGGTCCCTCAGTGAGCGATACGGTGTTCCGGTAACGTTCACCGAGCAAAGAGAAGGAGATGTCTCGATGACATGGAGTAATACGGAAGCTGCACGACAAGCATTCGACTACACGCCCTCCGTTACCTTGAATGAAGGACTCGAGCGGATGATTACATGGCATCTCGGGCGCATGTAATCCGTACAACCGCAAGCGTCCTCTTGACGCTTGCGGTTGTTTTTTTATTAATTCGGTTCGTGCTCGAGTTACCTGTCCTCTATGATTACTTGCGCACCCTTTCACGCTCTTACTGGACGCTACTCGCAAGCTTGTTGTATGCAGGTGCTTTTTATGTCCGCGCTGTCGCCTGGCGCGTGGCTGATCAGCGGCAGGCACCCTTGCCAATCTATTTGACGAGCCTCTATCTCGGCCTTGCCGTCAATCACTTGTCACCCGTCAAACTCGGCGAAGGTGTTCGCCTGCTGACGGCACGTGCCATCGCTAGTCCCTTAAAACGGACAACGGCAATCCTTGTCGCACAGCGCGGCATTGATTTGGTCGTCCTCGGACTCTTCGTCTCGCTCGGCTTGCTCGCGACGAAAACAGCTCTTCCTGCAGGTATCGCGATTGTGCTCGGTGTACTCGCCTTAGTCGTCGTCCGCCCTTTTTTACGGACGATGTACGCATTAATCGGGTATGGCACACTCGCTTGGTGTTTGGAAGCGGGCGCCGTTTACTGCTTATTCTTAGGCGTGAACGCTGTCCTTCCCTTCCCCCTCGTCTTAATCGCGATGAGTGCCGGTGTCTTGTCCGGAATTGCTCAATTCACCCCCGGTGGTCTCGGCACGTATGAGCTCGCCATGGGAACGGTTCTACAGACGGCAGGCGTCGACCATCCTTATGAACTTGCCTTGATGACGCACACGTTCAAATATGCGTTCGCCTTCATCGCACCTTTGTATTTTTTGGTCAGACATCACCGTAGTGTCACATTACTGTTTCGCCAATTCAAGAATCAACAGAAAGGAGGATCTTCATGAAAAGTGCTTCACGTTTTGAAAAAGTCGCAGCCCGTATGTGGAATCTGTTGAATGAAGGAAAACCATTCACCCCGATTTTTACAATCGGTGTCTTCCTCAGCTACTGCCTTTTGTTCCAACAGACACTGAGCGGTGCCGGCTTCGGATTTTTAGTGACGTTGCCTTTATTCGTACTGTACTGGAAATTTGATTTCCCGCTGTTCCTTCGTAATTATTTATGGATGCCCGTCATCGTCTGGTTATTCCTTGAAGGAACGGATACACGGCTCCTGCCACTATTCGCTTACGGAGCAGGTCTTTATTTCTTCTTCACGATTTTCTTCTGGGGAACGATTTATTACCATTTACGGATTGGAACGGACTGGCTCAACTTCACGCGTTTTTGGAAACTCGTCCTCAAGAACAGTGACTCGACGAGTGGTAACGCGCAAGAACAACTACCGAAAGTCGCACTCTTACTTGCCTACTGGCAAACAGCGTCAATCAATCCGACCTTTGACTGGTCGTACGTCTTGTTCCCTGCCGGATTGTTACTATTTGCTTGGATTCTCCACCATTATCTCTTCGACTGGAAACCGAAACTTCCGACTGAGCCGACAAAAGACGTCAGCTTGCCGACTTCAGACAAAGTCTACGTCTTGATTGTCGACGGGATGCGAAAAGACCGATACATGGCTGCGAACACTCCGTTTCTCGAGCGATTGCGTCAAGAAGGAACGGAATATACGAATATGGAAACCGTCTACCCGGCCCGGACAGTCGTCTGCTTCAGCTCGATGTTCACGGGAGCACGTCCGGAAGATCACGGAATTCGTTCCAACATGGTCTGGAATACGACCGGTGTCAAAACGGATACCGTCTTCGACCGGTTGCGTGCCGTCAATAAATCCGGCAAGATTCTCGGGATTGCCCACCTCGTCGATGCGTTCGGTTCGACCGACGTCAGTACCGTGACAGCCGTCATGCATAATGATGTCGCCGACCGCAACATCATCGAACGGGCCAAGCAAATCGTTCACGAAGAAGATCCGGATTTGCTTGCAATCCAATTAATCGGAACGGATCAAACCGGTCATAGTCGCGGGACGCTCTACTCGGAATATATTCAAAAAATCGAGGAAGCCGATGCGCTACTCGCAGAGTTTTGTGAAGAACTCGATCGTCTCGGTAAGTTAGACGATGCGACACTGATCGTCATGGCCGATCATGGTCAAGCCGACGGGATCGGCGGGCATGGTCACCTCGACGAAGGAGAACGTTTCGTCCCATTTTGGATGTATGGCAAACACATTCATGCTGGTCGCAAGGTCGATACACACCGGCATATCCTGTCGCTTGGACCAACGATTACGAAGTTGCTTGGTGCCGATATCCCGCACGACAGTCGTGGCGTATTGTTGACGGAAGCTTTTAAGGAGGAACGCTCATGAAGAAAATCGTCGTCTTCCTTCCGGCTCACAATGAAGAAACCTCTCTCCCACTCGTCTTAAAACGAATCCCGGATGAGATTGACGGAATCCCCGTCGAAACGATTGTCATCGATGATGGATCGACCGATGCTACATCGACCGTCGCAACCCTGAACGGTGCTCAAGTCTACCGGTTCGAACAAAATCGTGGTCTTGGCGCTGCGGTCCGCGAAGGATTGTATCGCGCTTATGACCATGATGCGACCGTCGCCGTGATGATTGATGCGGACAACGAGTACCCGGCCGATCAAATTCCGGACGTCGTTCGACCGATCTTAGCGAACGATGCGGATTATGTCTTCGGATCACGATTCCTCGGGACGATTGACGGAATGCGCCTCTATCGCTATATTGGGAATCACGTCTTTACGTGGCTTCAATGTGTTTTACTGAAACGAAAAATTCATGACGGACAAAGCGGGATGCGTGCTTTCTCACGCGCTGCTTGCAAACACGCGGAAATCATCCACGATTACAACTACGCGCAAGTCTTGACGTTGAACCTCGTTCGTAAAGGATTCCGTCTGAAAGAAGTACCGATTCGTTACCGGGTACGTGAATCAGGAAAATCTTTTATCCGCTTGAACTATATTCAACGTGTGGTCCCTGCCATTTACAAAGAGTGGCGTCGACCAATCGTTGCACTACCGATTGAAGAACGTTTTGAACGAAAGGAGCATCTCGGATGATAAAACGTTTAGTCCTTCCGGTCGTTGTTTTCTTCTGTCTCCTCGCGACTCCTTTATCGGCGTTTGCTTACAGCTATGGTGACCCGGGCAAAGAAGCTTTTGCGGAAGCTTACAAACAATTTGAGGAACAGCTCGATCAAAAAGATTATGCACTTGCGAAGGAAACGATTGACGCGTATGATAAAGAATTTAAACTTTACTTCCCTGAAGCGAAGGAAAAAATTGATGCTGCGTTAGCGGAAGAAGACGCAGAGAATGCCAAACAGGCGTATCGCGTTGCCTTACGTCAAAACATCGAACGTCGTCTTCATTTTGCGGATGAGCAGTTCGAAGACTTCGGACAGGCGAAGCTGTTACTTGCGAAAGCACGCGGCACATATGATGTACTTGCTCCTTATGTCAAAGAAAGCACAGATGCAAAAACGTCCGATGCATTGTATACTGCGTTTGACGATGCACTTACTGCGCTCGGGAACCCCGGACTGTTCGGAGTCGGGAAAAAAGCGAGTGATAAAGAAACATTTGATCAAAACATTGCATTAATCGAAGATACAATTACACCACTATTCGTTTTACCCGGAGAAGAAAAAACCGGTTTATTTGAAGAAGAGGATTCGATTTTCGGACAATCCTTCGGAACAGATGAGATTTGGAAAACGATTGCGATTGGTCTTGTCATCGTTCTAATCGTCATCGTCATCATCGGTCAACGAAAAAAGAAACGTCAACATCACTGATTAGGGAGGAAGGACGATGGATTTTCAAGCGTTTTTAATTACGCTTCGTGAATGTCTCGAAGCTGTCTTGATCGTCGGTTTGATTCTCGGCTATCTCGATCGACTCAACGCACCGCAATATAAAAAATGGGTCTATGCCGGAGTCGGACTTGCGCTGCTCGCGAGCCTCGGTGTCGCCTTTTTATTCCAAGTCGTCTTTACGAGTTTCGCAAGCTTCGGTAGCGACACGTACTTGCGTCTTGGTATTATGATGATCTCCGTCATCTTACTGACACACATGGTGCTCTGGATGGGGAAAGAGGCGAAAGAAAACCAACAGGCCTCGCAGGCAAAAGTCGCGGCGGCGGTCTCGACAGGCAGTGCCATCACGATGATCATCCATTCGTTCCTCGTCATCGTCCGAGAAGGCATCGAGACGGTTTTCTTCTTCGCTGCCATTTCCGGCGGTGAAATCGAGAAAGTCTTGACGAGTTATGGTGCCGTGTCTGGTCTCTTGCTCGCACTCATTTTCGGTTACCTGTTCGTTTCCGGAACGATGAAGATTCCAGTCAAACGTTTCTTCCAAGTGACAGGCATCCTGATTCTGTTTATTGCTGCCGGCATGCTCGTCCAAACGATTGGACGTTTCCAAGACCTTGGACTGCTCGGAAGCCTGTTGACGAACGCCGATGGAACACCGGCAGCCTTGTATAACATCGTCGGGTTTATGCCGGAACACTACATCGACCAAATTCAATATTTGCGCGATACAGGCAATCCGACATTAATCAGCGGACAAATCGGTACGTTTATGGGTGCGATGTTCGGCTACAGCCATAATCCATCACTTGAGCAAGTGATCGCCTGGTGGGGCTACTTCGCGTTTGCCGGTTTCATGCTGATGCGTCAAAATCGAACACCAAAAGCAGCCAAAAACCTTCAGGAGGTTTCTTGACCGTTCGGAGCGATCGTCTACTTGGACGATCGCTTTTTTTCACGCTCTGTTTCGCCATCTCACTATTGCTGGGTGTTCATCTTTATCTGGTCAGCCCGTTTGTCGCAAGCTACGACATCGCCAACTTTACGTTAGCGGTTGGACAGTATGATTTGGCGAATTTGCAGCCACATTTTCCGGGGTACCCGTTTTTCATCTTACTCGCGACAGGTCTCACACGACTCGGGCTTGAACCCGTCCGTGCGCTTGGCATCGTCTCGACGCTTGGCTTCACGAGCGGACTGATTCCGTTATATTTGCTGTTAAAACGTCAGTCGTTTGATACGGCACGTTTACTAGCTGCTTTCACTGTCATCTCGGTTGCTTCACTCGTCGTCATCTCTGCGACCGGGATGTCGGACGGTCTTGCACTTGGTGTCCTCTGTTGGTTCATGTGGAGTGTCGAACGTGCTCGGCACGGTCATTTCCGTCTTTTGCCGTACCTCTTATTCGGACTGTTGATGGCAACACGATTATCCTATGCGCCGTTCGGAATCGTGTTACTCTTTTTACTTTGGCAAACCCGAAAAGACTACTGGCAACTCCTGTCCGAACTGGCGACGTTACTCCTGGCACAACTTGCCTGGCTGTTACCGGTCGCCTTCTCGGTCGGGGGACCCGCGTCCTTCGCTCAATTGTCACTCAGTTTCGTGACGGGTCACTTTTCGGACTGGGGCGGTACGGCACAAACGGACGAAGCCTCGTTGATTGAACGACTTGGATTGACACTCAAACAAATCGTTTGGCATGGTTTAGGATTTACAAGTTGGCTCGGTCTTGCTTCAGGGCTATTCTTATTCTGCCAACGAATCCGTCCGCTTCCTCTTTGGTGGAGCGTCACCGGTACTGGTTATTTCCTTTGGGTCTGGTTGGCCCAAAACATTGATAAACCACGCCATGTTTTACCTCTCGTCTTACTGCTCGTCTTCCTGCTTGTTCGCCATCTGTCAGTGCGTTGGCTCGTCCCATTTTTATGTATTCAATTGGTGATGGGAAGTATCGCCTTGTACCGCCAAGCGACAATTGAACCGGCAACTATCCAGTTGGCGGATGCCATTACCGGTTTACCGGCGTCAGCGACCATCTTTACGGATGAAGAAGACCGCCAGTTTTTGATGACACGTCCTGACGCTACGATCGTTCCGATTGGATCTGTCAGCAAATGGCGGGCGGAGCCTAAATCAGCGGAAGTTTACCTGACCGGACGATTACTCAAACAGTTGCGGGTGGCAGATGTATCGATTGAAGTGACGGAGGTTTTCCGCTTCACGAGTGACCCCCGGTTTGAACCGGAGGATGCGGAGGCGCGGTTGTACCGGTTAAACTTGAATGAAGAAGCTCCGAGATAAAAATTCTTTTTTCATTATTTTTTTCAGATGATTAGAAAATGATTGCTTCTTAACCTATTAGTTGAAGTAAACGTAAAAAATCACTCTTTTCCACGCGCTTTCCTCAGGCGAGACACAAGCCAGTTTTCCTGCCTCCATGAGGCAGAAAATCGGGTCTTGTTTGTCTCTGACAGCGCAAGTCGTCTTGCGCTTTTTCCTGTAGGAGTCGCGTGAAGCGAGTGATTTTTTGATTTCAGATTCTTGATGGATGGATTTTAACAGCTTAACAAAACGTCGTTGAGAAGCAGACAAGACGAAGACTCCTGCGGGAAAAGCGGAACAGGTGAGACCCCGTAAGTCGCGCAGGCGACGCGGAGGCTCACGTTTCGCCCGCGGAAAGCGAAGTCTTGTCTGCGTATCAACGAATCTTGAAATGAATTCAAAGTACTTCACTCATCATTCAAGTTGCATACGGTCGTTCCATGTAATCAAATTGTCCGCCACTGATTTCAATCGTCTTGACCGGGACGAATCCAAGACGTCGATAGAGACGTTGCGCCCCAGCATTCGTCTGATCGGCATTTAACGTAAACGCGCGTAATCCACGCTTCTCCCCTTCGTCCGCTGCTGCCTGCAACAGCTCAGACCCGATTCCTCTTCCGCCATATGCCAGATCGACCGACAATGTATCGAGATAAAAGACGTTTCCTTCCGTCTCTTGATCAATTTGTATCTCTTGACCTGTCCACGCGAGGAGCTGACGTTTAATCGGTTCATCCAACTGCGCTGCATCCACTCCCGCATATGCGATGACGATGCCGACGACGCGCCCATCGAGCTCCTTGACGAGAATGTTCTCGTGACTTAACCGGTTTCCCGTTTGCGTCACAAACAGCGCAAGCCGTTCCAAAATCAATTCCTTCTCCTGCGTTCCGGTCAGTGTCTCGGCAATTTCATGAATCGCCTGTTCAATCAATGGTGCGATTTGATCGGCGTCTTCCGCAGTCGCTTGTCTAATCATTGGGTAGCCCCCTTCTCGTTATCTCTTTTTATCCTAAAACAAAATCCCTCCTGATGTCAGGAAGGATTTTATTTATTTCAGTTGTGGCGCTGGTCTAACTACTGGTACAGTAACCGGTTCGCGTGTCATGACTGAGACGACGCGTCCCGCGATGGCAACTGCAAGTAACGTATAAAGCGTCAAACTGACTGGCAAGTAGACGAGTGAAATGACAAGAACAATTGCATCGAGACTAAATAAAATCGTCCCGATCGATAAACCTGTCACTTTGCTAAGGCCCATTGATAAAAGGTCGTCACCACCGGTCGCAGCACCACTCTTCAACACAAGACCAAGTCCGTATCCCGTGATGATCCCACTCGCAATGGCGGCGATTAACGTTGCCGGCCAGGCCTGTTCCGGGAAATGGAACAAATCGAGCTGATGCCACATCTCATAAAAGAGCGATAGTGCACCTGCTGAGACAAGTGCCTCACTGACAAAGCGTTTTCCTTTAAAATAAAGTGCTCCAATAAAGAATGGAATGTCGAGCACGATCATCGAAATCGATGGATTGATGTCAAAGAAATACCGTCCTAATAAAGATAACCCGATAAATCCGCCTTCTGCTAATCCAAACTGTTCATTCAAAGTATAGTAGCCGAACGCCATAAGTAACGTTCCTGCTAAGATGGTTGCGATTCGTTTCATGTTTTATTGTCCTCTCCCGTATCTTCCATGGGAGAGGTTTTATTGTTGCCGTTTGGGTATTCATCTATTTTCGCTCTCCCTGATTTTTTTAACCATTACTGTCTTGTTTACGTAAGACCAGCGATGCTAAAAATCAGGTAAGCTAAATAGATGATCGGTCCTCTCGGTATCCATCGGTTTCCACCCTTTCATTTAGTTCTCCATCTTATTATAACCCGAACTTCAGAAACTAAAACATTTTTACGGACTTTTAACAAAAACGTTATAAGTCATTACCTTTTTGTTCACAAATTCACAATTCAGACAAAACTATGCTCAATTATGAACAAACTACTTGAAACCGACATTGTGAAGTATTACACTAAGGTTATCAAATCGAATGTGATTAATATCACAATTAAACAAAAAGGGGACTTTACTCATGAAAGTAGCAGTCATCGGTTGTACACATGCAGGAACAGCAGCAGTCAAAGAGCTTACGGCAACGAACGAAAACCTTGAAATCACAGTCTATGAACGAAACGATAACATCTCATTTCTCTCTTGCGGGATTGCCCTTCACGTCGGTGGTGTCGTTGAGCATGCCGAGTCACTCTTCTACTCTTCACCTGACGAGCTGGCTGACCTCGGAGCAACGATGCGCTTGAAACATGATGTCCTTGAAATCGATAGTACGAACCAAACGATTCTTGCGAAAAATCTTCTGACGGGTGAAACCGTTCACGATACGTACGACAAATTAATCATGACAACAGGTTC
Organism: Exiguobacterium sp. s127; assembly: GCF_018618695.1. Classification (NCBI taxonomy): domain Bacteria; kingdom Bacillati; phylum Bacillota; class Bacilli; order Caryophanales; genus Exiguobacterium; species Exiguobacterium sp. s127. The sequence goes on from NZ_JACSMO010000004.1 coordinate 35,133, forward strand.
ATGGCCAATCATTCCGATGTTACCGGGCATTGAACTGAATCAAATCGAACTTTGTAAAAACTACCACCATGCTCAAACCATCATCAAAAAAGCAACGGATGCCGGGCGGATTACAGTTGTCGGTGCCGGCTACATCGGTGCTGAACTCGTTGAAGCGTTTGAAGCATACGGAAAAGAAGTGACGTTCATCGACAGTGCCGACCGGATTTTAAATAAATACCTCGATCGTTCATTCACGGATATCATTGAAAGTGAATTGACAGATCGCGGCATTCAGCTCGAGTTGAACCAGACTGTTCAAAGCTTTACCGGCGTAGACGGAAACGTCACACAAGTCGTCACGGACAAAGGAACGTTCGAGACCGATCTCGTCATTCTCTGTGTCGGTTTCCGTCCGAGTACGGAGCTTTTAAAAGGACAAATCGATATGTTACCGAACGGTGCCATCATCGTCGACGACTATATGCGGACGAGTAATCCGAATATCTTTGCTGCCGGTGACAGCTGTGCCGTCTACTACAATCCGGCCCGGACACATGCCTATATTCCACTCGCGACGAACGCCGTCCGTATGGGAACGCTCGTCGGGAAAAACTTACTTGCCCCGACGATTCGTTACCAAGGGACGCAAGGGACGTCCGGTCTCCGGTTATATGACTTAAATATCGCGTCGACCGGCGTCACGGAAGATGCTGCTCCATTCTTTGGACTAGAAGTCATGAGTACAACCGTCACAGATGCGTATCGACCTGAATTTATGCCGACTGCAGAAGACGTCCAACTCAAACTTGTTTTTGAACAAAACTCTCATCGCGTCGTCGGTGCCCAAATTATTTCGAAGGTCGATTTGACGCAAGCGATGAATACGTTATCGGTCGCGATTCAAAATGAAATGACGCTTGAAGAATTGGCCTTCGTCGACTTCTTCTTCCAACCGCACTACAACAAACCGTGGAACTTACTGAATCAAGCAGCTCTACAAGGGATGAAAGAGCTGACAGCAGAACGCGTCTGATCGCTCATCCACCTTATCTTTAGTAAAAATCGGAGTTCACACCTGTGGACTCCGATTTTTTTATTCGCCCTTCGTTCGCATTCAGTTATTTGTTGCTATAGCCTTATCGAGCAGCCTTTTCGCTCTAATAAAAACTTCACTTGGTTAATAAGTTGACGTTTAAACGTGAAATGACAGGGAACATACTTCTTATGCAAATCAAACCACTACCTAGGAGGAATCAGTTCATGTCACAGTCTAAAAATCCACTTACACAACACTTCAACGATGATTTCCCAAAACAGTATCAGGAGCCACCGGCTGTCCAGGCAAAAATGGAACCCCTTCCGGATTGTGGAGAAGAAAGCTACAAAGGTTCAGGTAAACTAAAAGGTAAGAAAGCGTTGATTACAGGCGGTGATTCAGGAATCGGACGTGCTGCTGCGATTGCTTATGCCCGTGAAGGAGCAGATGTCTTCCTGAACTATCTCCCGGAAGAACAACAAGATGCAGAAGAAGTAAAAGCACTTGTCGAAGCAGCTGGTCAAAAAGCGTACTTACTCGCAGGTGATTTAAGTGACGAATCGTTCTGTCAGCAACTTGTCAAAGAGGCACATGATTCACTTGGCGGACTCGACATCCTTGCACTCGTCGCCGGAAAACAACAAGCTGTCGAGGACATCATGGATCTGTCAACAGAACAACTCCGGAAAACATATGAAATTAATGTCTTCTCGCTGTTTTGGGTCGTTAAAGCCGCTCTCCCACTTCTAAAAGAAGGCGCTTCGATCATCACGACAACTTCTGTTCAAGGATACAATCCGAGTGAGAACTTACTTGATTACGCCTCAACAAAATTTGCCATCAATGGATTCACACGCGGCCTCGCGAAACAAATTGCGCCAAAAGGCATCCGCGTTAATTCGGTCGCACCGGGTCCAATTTGGACACCACTTCAAATCTCGGGTGGTCAACCGAGCGAAAACATTCCGGAATTCGGACAAGAAACACCACTCAAACGAAGTGGTCAACCGGTCGAACTTTCGAGCGTCTATGTCTTCCTCGCGTCTGACGATGCCAGTTATGTCACGGCACAAATTTATGGTGTGACAGGCGGAATTGAACTTGCTTAATTGAATGCCAGAGTAAAAAGCGGTTTTGATGGCGACATCAAAACCGCTTTTTTTGGTATCAGTTGCTTCTCCCCGTCCGATTTAGTCTAATGAAGATATACATACCGTTAGGAGATGATTCATGTGACAGAAAAAGAAAAGATGATTCAAGGTCAGTTGTACTTGGCCGGGGATGCGGAGCTCGTGGCGGACCGGAAACGGGCGCAGATGCTTTGTCATCAATTCAACCAACTGAGCATCGAAGAGCTGCCCAACCGAAAATCTCTCCTGCAACAACTTTTCCGGACGGAACAAACGGATTTTTACATCGAACCGTCTTTTAAATGTGATTATGGCTACAACATCACGCTTGGTGCCCGGTTTTATGCCAATTACGATTGTGTGCTGCTCGACATTTGCCCGATTACGATCGGTGACAACTGTATGCTTGCTCCGGGCATCCATATCTATACAGCGACGCATCCGTTAGATCCTGTCGAACGAAATAGTGGGTATGAATTCGGCAAACCCGTCGTCATCGGGGATAACGTCTGGATCGGCGGACGAGCTGTCATTAATCCCGGTGTGACGATTGGCGATAATGCGGTCATCGCTTCCGGGAGCGTCGTCGTTAAAGATGTCCCTGCGAATACGGTCGTGGGTGGAAACCCTGCTAAGATCCTCAAAACGATTTGATATGGGAAACAGACTGAACCGGCGGCAAATGAAACTTTTTTTCTTAATTTGGCGTACACTAGAGACAGAACGTCATATTTATGGAAGAAGGAATTCATGATGGATAAAAAACGTTGGGGAGGCCTTGCCGTCGCCGGAGCATTTTTGCTCTCGAAAGGAAAGGTCGTCCTTGCACTCTTAAAATTTTCGAAGTTCGGAGGAACGCTGATTTCGTTCGGTATTTCGCTTCTCTTTTATGCCCAAATTTTTGGTGTTTGGTTTGGTGTTGGTTTGCTTTACCTATTGTTCATTCATGAGATGGGACATTTAGCTGCTGCAAAACGCCTGGGTTTTAAGACGGGACCAGCGATTTTCGTTCCGTTCATGGGGGCCGTCATCGGGATCAAAGATACATTCCGAACGCCGAAACAAGAAGCAATCTTAGCCTACGGGGGTCCGCTCGCCGGACTGCTCTCCCTTATCCCGCTTTTGATTGGATATGCCGTGACAGGAAATGATTTTTGGCTCGTTATCTTCCACTTAGGTGCCCTGCTCAATCTATTCAATTTACTCCCGGTCAGTCCGCTCGATGGCGGACGGATTTTAGCTGGTCTGCCGATCGTCGTCTGGATTGCAGGACTCGCTGCCCTGATTGCCTACGGTCTCACCCATTTCAGCATCATCTTATTGTTGATCGCTTTCCTCGGCGGCAGTGCCGTCTGGAAACGGTACCGTTTTGCGAAACAATACGAAGACAATCAATCCGTCCTGATGTTGTACCGGGCAGCCCGCAACCGTGTTTTACAAGCAAAAGCGGAACAGGAACAACAGCCAATCGCTGAACCGGCTGAGAGCGATCAACTCGACTCAGGTGAGACTACAGTCTCCGCTACATCGAGCTATGATCCGATTGCATGGACTTTACGCCATGACTTGCAAAGTCTGCGGAGTGCAAGTCCGGAAGAAGCAAAACCAGCTGCTGACGAACTCTTACGCTATCAATATGATTCGGCGAATGATTACGATGCCTTGCTGCGTCGACTCGACCAACGCATCGAACCGTTGCTTGAAGCGGAAAAATCGGTTGAGTACCACCAGATGCCGAAAAAACAACAAGCGATTACGTTAGTTGCCTATTTGGCACTCGGAGCGATTCTCTTCCTCGCTTTCGAATACTCAAAAGGCTATTTACCGTTACCCTCTTAACGCGCAAACACTCCGTCACTGTACTTTTGTCGGAGTGTTTTTGTTTTCATACCGATTCGTCACAAGGACAGAACAGTTCCTCTTTGCACATTGCCTGGAGTGATTTCTTGCATCTGCCGACCCAAGCGACTAGTCTGAGTAAAAGTCAACGTACTTACCTTAAAGGAGGCTCTCCTACCGATGAATAAGAATACTGCCCAACTGGGAGATGCACCCATCAATAAATTATTGATTGGATTATCGCTCCCGGCGATGATTGGTATGCTCGTCACTGCGCTCTATAACATCGTCGATACGATTTTTGTCGCCCAAGGAATTGGGACGATTGCTGTCGCTGCCGTCGGAATCGCGTTTCCCGTCCAACTCGTTTTGATGGCGATTGCTAATTCACTTGGAATCGGCGGTGCCGCGATTGCCTCCCAACGACTCGGTCAAAAAAATTTAATCGGAGCCAGTCGCGCATATGCGAATGTCTTGATGGTCGTGTTCGTCGTCAGTATGCTCGCCATCGTCTCCGCCTTCATCTTCGTCGAGCCATTGTTGCGTGTCTTCGGGGCAACCGATGAAATCATGCCATACAGCATCGATTTCTTGCGTGTTTTGCTGTTCGGTTCCCCATTCTTCATGTTGACGATGGCATCAAGTGCGATGTTACGGGCAGAAGGACGCGCCAACTATCAAATGCGTGTCATGTTGACAACTGTCGCGATTAATACGATTTTGACCCCTTTGTTCATCTTCGGATTCGATTGGGGCATTAAAGGAGCGGCACTCGGGACCGTCGTCGCTCAAATCGTCGGTTCCATTTTGATTTTCCGGTTCTTCTTTACGAAACAGAAAAAGACAAGTCTCCTATTAGACCGTGAAGCCTTCCGTTTTGAACCAAAGCTTGTTGTCCGGATGTCGCAAATCGGTTCGTCGTCCTTCATCATGCAAGTTTCCCAATCGATTTTGTTCATCACCGTCAACCATATGCTCGTCCGATACGGGGGGACGACGGAACTTGCGACCTTCGCCGTCATCAACAAATTCATGGCGCTCGTCGGGATGCCGATCATGGGAATCGTCCAAGGGATGCAACCAATCGTCGGCTACAACTTTGGTTCGAAACAATTCGACCGCATGTCGCTCGCCATCAAACTTGCGATGCGGTACGGTCTGTCATTATCGATTACACTTTGGTTATTGATTCAACTCTTCCCACGCTTCTGGGTCGGAATGTTCACGAATGATACCGCACTGCTCGATGATGGTTCGACCGCGATGCGGATTCTTTTCGCCGTCTCGTTTGTCTATGGGATTCAGATGATCATTAACGGCATGTATCAATCACTCGCGAAAGCCCGTGTCGCGCTTTTCCTTTCTTTATCACGTCAAACACTTTACACGATTCCACTCGTGTTGATTTTACCGATGTTCTTCGGCGTCAGCGGTGTCTGGTTCGCCTTTCCGATTGCTGACTTGATGGCAGTCCTGACTGCGAGTGTCTTTGCTTATCGCGACCGGGTCATGCTCTTTAAACCCCAAGAATATACAGAACCAGCACCTGAAGCCGTTCAAGCTAAATAATTATCATCGCCGTCCCGTTCACATGTCATGTGAGCGGGTTTCTTGAAGAAAAAAAGATGCTTGGGCCGAAATACGAACATGCATTCTAAGTCTGAATACGGTATGCTCTAAGAAAAGGAGTGATGATTATGGTACAACCCTATACATTAGCCATCGACTTTGAAACAGCGAATCGAAACAGTCGCAGTATTTGTGCATTCGGTTGGTCTGTCCTCGCGAACGGTCAGGTCGTTACGAGTAATCAAGTCTTGATCAATCCAGAAGAAGAGTTCGATGCCGGAAATATTCGGGTCCATGGCATCCGTCCGAGTGACGTTTGGAACGAACCTGCTTTACCGGAAGCGATGGAACAACACGGCTTATATGATTTGATTGCCGGTGCCGAACTGATTGTTGCACACAATGCAGCATTTGACATGGGTGCTCTGCAAAAAGCAATTCAAAAGTATGACTTGTATCAAATCCCCGCATTTCGATATGGCTGCACCGTCAAGCTATCCCGTAAACTTTATCCGTGGCTGCCGAATCATAAATTGAACACGATGGCCGAGTTTTTAGGTGTATCGTTTAAACACCACGATGCAAAGGAAGATGCCTACATTTGCGCATTGTTGCTAAACGATATGCTCGACCGGACAAATCTTGACCATCCCGTCACCCTCCACGAATTTTGTGGTGTACGAATGGGACAAGTCGCTTATTAATTCTTGTTTCATAGGCGATTTGTTCGGATAAAATAAGATGACGCTCATGGTTGCTTTTCCCTTTGGAAGCAATCCACGACGGAACGCGCTTTAAAACGTCTGCATGCTAAAAGGAGGACTCGACTACATCGTCGAAGCCTCCTTTTTTTAAGCGCGTTGTTTAGTTTGTTGTTTGTTTAATCGGGAACCAGCCTGGACGGCTAATAATTCCTTGCCACAGTGCATCCGGCATCACGAGTTCTGCTTGTGTTGTTGGATCAAGTTCTGTCCGAATCGACGCGACGTCTCCTGCTTCGACTTTTTCGACCCAGTTCGGTTCCATGATTAATTCACGACCGAGTGCGACGAGTGGCACTTCTGTCAAGGCACGCTCGACTTCTTCTGGTGTGTGGAGTGATCCGACACCGATGACTGGAACTTGTTGTCCCACACGCTCTTGAACGAGTGTGATTGGTGAACGTGTTTCGTTTTCATCACGAATCGAACCAGCAAAGAAGTCCATGACGGAGACGTGCAGGTAGTCTAAGTCTTTTTTAGCGAGTACATCAACGAGCTGCATTGTGTCTTCTAGTGTAATCCCCGGGTTTTCGATTTCTTCTGGTGAGAAGCGATATCCGACGATGAACGATGGGTCTTGTTTTGCGACCGCTTCGACTGCATCGACGACAGCAAGTGGGAATGCCAAACGTTTTTCAAGGCTGCCACCCCATTTGTCATCACGACGGTTTGAGTGTGGTGAGACGAATTGTTGAATCAGGTACGTATTTGCACCATGAATTTCAACACCATCAAATCCAGCTTCCATCGCACGACGCGTCGCTTGACCGAATGCTTCGATGATGGCTTCGACTTCTTCTGCTTCGAGTGCACGTGGTGTCATGGCACCTTCACGTTCTGGCGCTACAGCACTCGCGCTGACTGTCTGTCCGCCGACGAGTTCTGGTGGTGCCATCCGGCCTGCATGGAAAATTTGAAGAATCGCTTTTGCGCCTTTGTCTTGGATTGTTGTTGCAAGACGTTTTAAGCTTGGAATGAGTTCATCACGCTCTGCGCCGAATTCATTCGGGAAACCTTGTCCATCCGCTGTGACGTTGGCACAAGCTGTGATGACTGCACCGACGCCGCCTGAACGTGCTGCATAATAAGCGAGTTCCGCTTCCGAAACTTCACCATTCTCTTCTGCCGCATAGTTGGTCATCGGCGCCATCATGACGCGGTTTTTCAATGTCACTCCGTTTGGAAGTGTAAACGTATCAAACATCTTTTCATTAGCCATTGAAACATATCCTCCTCTGAAATCTTAACTTGAATATCGTCAGTATACGCTCGGACTTTTCAAAATACCTAATGATGTGCCTAGCCAATCTGCTCGCTTGTTTAGTGGAGCTTCATTTGGCGTTTCCGTCGACCGCCCGGCCACCACCAGTTCCAGTGTCCGAATAACTTCATCAAGGCTGGAACTAACAGCATCCGAACAATCGTCGCATCGATGAAGATCGCGAGCGCAATCCCGACACCGAGTTGCTTAATCGGGCTGACACCCGTGAAGGCAAACGCTCCCGTGACGACAATCATGATCAAGGCAGCCGATGTGATGATTTTACTTGTTTTCGCAAGCCCCATTTCCGTCGCCACGTCATTGTCACCCGTCTCGTCATAGTATTCTTCCATCCGTGAAACTAAAAACACTTCATAGTCCATCGATAAACCGAATACGAGCGAGAAGATAAAGACCGGCGTCAAAATGCCAATCGTTTCTGCCGGAAAAACGAGTCCTGATTCAAATAAAATGACGAGCAATCCGAATGTCGCACCGAGACTGAGTAAGTTCATCAAAATCGCTTTAATCGGAATTAAGATCGAGCGAAACGCAATCAATAAAATCAAGAACGTCGCGAGTAACACGACACTGAGCGCAAGCGGCATCTTGTCATAAATCTCATCGTAGATTTCTTGATTGAATGCGGCAGGACCACCAATCGTAAAGCCCATTTCCCGGACTTTCCTGACCCAGTCCTGCGAGGCTTGATCACCGGGGTCACCGGCTAAATTGACGTTCACCCGGGCGACGTCCGCGTCAAACGCAATCCAAGGGGTCAACTGTTGTTTCGCCTGCTCGATTTGAACGGCTTGCTGCAAATCGAGTCCGTTCTGCTCGGCTAAGGTCGCGCCGGAAATTACTTCTTTCACACCGCTATCTGTTTGAAACTGTCGTGTCGCGTCCTCGAGACGACTGAGTCCTGCTTCAGACGAAAAGTCTCCCTCGACTAACACGACTGCGTCGGTCCCGTCATCCCCAAACGTTTTTTCCCATGACTCAAAAGCAAGCCTTGATGCATAATCTTCCGGCAGGGCACTCGCTTGCGGAATGTTCAACTCAATATCACGCAATGGAATCAAGCACGGGACGAGTAATATCAATGAAAATACCGTAATCGCCACAGGACGCTTCATGACGAAGCGCGCCAGATTCCGCCAGCGTCGTTCACCACGATCCGAGCCCGACTTAAAAATCCGTCCTTTTTCTAATCCTGCACCGAACAGTGCGAGCAAGGCGGGTAATAACGTGATGGCACTAATGACCGCGCCAAGTACCGAGACGAGTGTCCCGATTGCGACCGCTTGAAAGACGTCGACATCGATGACTAACAGACCAGCGAGCCCGACAAAGACGCAAATCCCAGAAAATAAAATCGAACGACCGGCTGTCGCGACAGAGACTTCTGCTGCCCGCGCAATCGAATACCCTTTGCCCTGTTCCTCTCGAAAACGATTGACGTAAAGCAGTGAAAAATCGATTCCGAGCGCGAGTGAGATCATCGCGACGGCGTTTAGAACGAAAATCGATAACTCTTGTTGTCCCGCGACAAAATAGAGAATCCCGGCACCGAAGATGAACGTAACGAGTCCCATGATGAGCGGTAAGACAGCTGCCAAGGGTGTCCCGAAGACGATAAGTAAGACAAGTAAAGCCGCTGGAACACCAATCAATTCAGCACGAACCAAATCGTTTTTCGAGGCCGTGTTCAAGTCGTCGACGATCAGTGGTTCTCCAGTTAGACGGACAGTTACATCACTCGGAACATCCAGCTTGTTTTCGATGGCTTTTGCCCATGTCCGTTCGATGTCCGGTGTCCCGACCGTAAGATATCCTTTGCCGTCCCGAATCGCTTGTGGATTTTCGGTTGGTCCAACGACCTGTCCGACTCCTTTGATGTCACGAAACAACGTGACATGCCGCGTCATTTCTTTGCGAATCGTTTGTTCATCCCCTTCAAACAAGACGATGATTTGATGGGGGTCTTGCTTAAATTCTTGTTCTAACACCTGCTCCACTTGTTGAAATTCCCCATCACGGGTGAAGCCGTTCCCTTTCAATTGATCGGGTAACTGAAGGGCGAAATACCCAAGGACAATCAGTGCAATCAACCAGACGAGACTGATGCTTTTTCGAAAACGAACAATCTTCTGACCAAGACGTTCCATCTGTCGACTCCTCCTTTTTTCTACTTAGACAGCAAAAACATCCTTCGTACGACCGACAAAGGATGTGTTTACGTCTTGTGAAAAATTTGAACCCACGTGTTTCCGAAATTCGGTGACGTCGAAACGATTGCTAGTCGTCTTGCCTGTTCGTCAAGCAACAGACTTTTTAACAATACGGACGACTGACACCCTTCAAATTTAAACTTTAATTGTTTATCCTCATAGAGGTAAAATCGTGTCGCATCTGTGACAGAAAACAATTGTTTCTGACTATCGACGAGTGAATATTCTTCATAGTCCGAGAACGGGATGACTTGTTCTTCTTGCTTGACCGCATCCCAAATGACGTATCGCGTCTGATCGGGATCGTACGAGATAATCGTCGCCGGCGCAATAAATCGTTCGAACGTCAATTGTTCATTGTATCCACGCTCGACGATGCGCCCTAATAAAGGGGCTTCTTCATAGTCTGAAAAAGTTCCTGCTTCCGTCATCAAATCAAAGCGGACGATATCCGTTTCCGCTGCGTATAAGAACAGTTGATTGCCACTCCACTCATACAGGTTACTAAACCAAGCATCCGCCCAGATATCCGGGCGATTCATATATGTTATCTGACCATTCTTTAAATCAAGTAATCCGAAGACAATCGTTTCTTCGAAGACGATGAACGCACGACTTCCATTCGGTTCGAGGTACCACGTGAATGGAACATAAGCACAGGCTGTTTCCCAAACTATTTTTAAATCCGCATCGCATTTCGTAAATCCTCCTTGCTCTCGAAACAAGACGAATTCCTCTCCTACTCGTTCAAATAACGATACCGATTCATGGAGCAACAGCTCAGCCGCTGGTTTATACATATACATCACTTCCTACCTCCTACGGTATCAACCTTCTTGATTTCTAGCTACTGTCGATGCGCTCGCGTTGTATGTCTTGTATACTAGAACCAATCATCAAAAGGAGGATCTTTCATGAAACCATTACAACTTTCTGCTGATACGGCAGTCGAGCTCGCGAAGCGTCTGAATGTACCACTCGAACAATTGATGCATATGCCGCGTCACATCTTAATCCAAAAGTTAGTCGAACTCGAGAGCGAACAAGCGGATGCTGCAACTGAATCAAGTGATGAGGAGACAAACTGAGCTCCACTTCTGACAAGCAGCACTCCAATCCGTACGAAAAAAAGAGGCGCTAGGCCTCTTTTTTTACGCTTGCGGATTATACTCCGACTTGCCGTACCGAAAGACATTGACAATTGCTTTCCCATCACTCGGATATCCATTCGGATGATCGATCGGAAAGAGTGAAAAGAAAACAAAGTAGAAGGAGAAATAAGCGAATTGATACGTAAAGATCGATGCTTCGAACACTCCGGCATAAATCAATCCGTTGACGATTAAAATACCTGCAACGTTCGCTAACGAACCACCCAAGTACACCATGATGTTCGTAAATTTATTTTCATGCCGGAGTGCCTCATACTGGCACCAGCCATCCCAAAAGTAAATTCGATTCAAACGAATCGGTCCGACACGTACCAATGACTTGCCTGACCCAATATTGATTTCCATATTTCCTCCGAACAATCGTGCGAAGAAATAATGCCCCATTTCATGAATTAATGTCACAATCGGTAATAACAGAAAAAACGATAAGAAAAATTTCCAGATATCATCAAATCCAAACATGCTGACGCTCCCTTTCAGAAAACTAATCCTCTAAATACTACTTAATCTATTTTCCCGCATCAGATGAATTAAAACTGGATTATCTAAAAAGAATTAATACGAAAAGATGACAGCCGCAACGCGACTGCCATACTAGGTTACTCTTTTTTTCGACGTTTGTTTGCTGCATATAAGAGACCGATGATCGTCAATGCCGCGCCACCCGCGACCGCATACTTTTTATAGTCTGCTTTTCGCTCGGCCACTACGGTCGTTGTCAGTGCCGGAATCAATAATTCCCGTTCCTCGTGCAGACGAGGCGCATGAATTTTGACTGCCCCGTTTTCGACAAGCACTTCGAACTCACCACTTGGCAATTCAATCGTTACGTCTTCATCTGTCGCATTATGATAGACGCGTTGCCGCTCGACGTAACCTTCATACGTCCGCTTCAGCTCATATGCAATGATGCCTTCCCCTTCTTCTAGGAAGCGGAGATGTTTGCGAATCATCGCTGTATTTTCAAGGCGGAACATCGGATATTGACGACGCATCGCTATCAACCCTTTGACATATTCAACGGAAGAACTGAATGTCTCTGCCCGTTCATAATCAAGCCGATTCACGACTTCTCCCGCATTGAAACTATCACGAATCCCATCCTTCGTCCGGAAGAACTCTTGACCCGCGTGGAGGAACGGAATCCCTTGTCCCGTCAAAATGATCGCATTGGCAAGCATTTGACGCTTACGTCGTACTTCATCCGTATCCTCCGGGCGTGAGACAGAGAGCTTGTCCCAAACTGTTAAGTCGTCATGCGCTTCGACATAGGAGACGACTTGGTTCGGCTCATCCGCAAAGCCTTGCGATGAAACGTTCCCGGCAATCCCGCGCTTGACTTCATTCGTCCGATCGAACGCCCCACTGATAAAGCCGCGGTTCTCCGGTGTTTGGACATCTCCTTTTAACCCGTCACGCAAGCCGTTATTAAAGTGTGCAATCCCCGGCATCTGCGGGGCATTGAAATAGTTCGCTTTTTGGTCGAGCGGTAACGGTGTATCAAGATCCCAGCCTTCACCGATGATTAAAATCGACGGGTCGATTCGATCGAGTGCATGACGAACTTGGTTCATCGTTTCGATATCGTGGAGTCCCATCAAGTCGAACCGGAATCCGTCGAGATGATACTCTTTTGCCCAGTACGTCACGCAATCGATGATGAATTTCCGCATCATGAAACGCTCAGAAGCTGTGTCATTGCCACAGAAACTACCATTCGAAAGCGTTCCGTCTGCCGCTTGACGGTAAAAGTAACCCGGAACGAACTGACCAAGCGGAACCTTTTCTGCTTCATAGGTATGGTTGAAGACGACATCCATGATGACTCGGATTCCACGGTCATGCAGTGCCTGGACCAATTCTTTGAGCTCACGGATGCGTGCTTTCGGATCATCTGCGTTTGATGAATAGGAACCTTCCGGTGCAAAGAAATTGACCGGATCGTATCCCCAATTGTAATTATCCGGATCGTTTGGTGCTGCTTCGTTGACCGAACCGAAATCATAGATAGGAAGTAATTGGACGTGCGTCACACCTAAATCAGCTAAGTAGTCGAGTCCCGTCAATCCACCATTTTTCGTCCGCGTACCTGCTTCCGTCAATCCGCGGAACGTACCTCGTTCGACCACACCACTCGCCGGATGACTTGTCGCGTCGCGAACGTGCAACTCATAAATGACAGCATCTTGTGACGAATGGAACATCGGTCGCTCCTCAATCCAACGGTCCGGTTGTACGTTGGACGGATCGATTAATGCACCACGCTTTCCGTTCGTTCCGACTGCTTTTGCATAAGGGTCGACCGCTTCGACTTTCTGACCGTCGACGATGGCTTGAAATGTATAAAAATAACCTTCATACACAGCACGATCGAGTTCTGCGACGAATGTCCCCCGTTCAGCGGCTGACAGTTCGACTTCCTCTACTTTTCTTGCACGCAGCGTCCGGTACAGACGGATGACCACACGTTCCGCCGTCGGTGCCCACAATCGAACACGAATCGTCGTCTCTTCAAAAGTCGCACCCAAGTCCATTCCTCTATAGGCATAACGCTCATCCATCTCCTTTGGCGTGAGCGTCAACATATCTGCTGTTTGTTTCAAAGCCATGCACCCCTTTCATTTCATGGTATTCATTATAACAAAATTTCAAAGTGGTGGACGCTTCCGCTGTTCCTCTCTAAAATAGAGAATAGAACGAAAGGGGAGATGCCATATGGCAGCAAAAGATAATTCATTTGATATCGTGTCACAAATCAACATCGAGGAAGTCAAAAACGCGATGCAAGTCGCACTGAAGGAAATTACGAACCGCTTTGATTTTAAAGGTTCGAAGAGTGACATGAAACTTGAGAAAGAGGATTTAATCCTCATCTCGGATGACGACTTTAAACTCGATCAAGTCAAAGACGTCTTGACGACGAAGTTGATTAAACGTGAAGTCCCGACAAAGAACTTACAGTATGAAAAAGTCGAACAGGCAGCCGGGAACACAGTCCGTCAACGTGTCATCCTAAAGAGCGGAATCGACCGTGATGATGCGAAAAAAATCAACAATGCCGTCAAAGAATCCAAATTAAAAGTCAAAGCGCAAATTCAAGATGACCAAATCCGTGTCACGGCTAAATCGCGTGATGACTTGCAACAAGTCATGCAGATCGTCCGTGAGTTACCATTATCTGTCGACGTCCAGTTCATCAATTTCCGTTAAGCAGCAAAAATCCCTTTCTCCAAGTCGGAGGAAGGGATTTACTTATGCTCATTGCGCTGTATATCCACCATCAAGGACGACGGCTTGACCTGTCACGCCAGCTGCTTTATCACTTGATAAGAAAATTGCATAATCTGCGATTTCTTTCACTTGCAACAAACGCTGTTGTGGGACGAGCGGGTAGATGACTTCTTCTAAGACAGACTCAAGTGGTACGTTCCGTGTTTCAGCGAGTGAAGACAATTGTTTTTGGACGAGTGGTGTATCGACGTAACCCGGGCAAATCGCATTGACCGTAATACCGGATGTCGCACCTTCAAGTGCTGCTACTTTCGTTAAGCCAATCACGCCATGTTTCGCACTGTTGTATGCAGCTTTCCCGGCGAAGCCAATCAAACCATTAATGGATGACATGTTAAGAATCCGTCCGAATCCTTGTTTTTTCATGATCGGGAACACGTATTTCGTATAGAGGAATGGTGCCCGTAACATGATACTTTGCATCAAATCAAACGTCTCTGTCGAGAAGTCTTCGATGGGTGAGACGTGTTGCATGCCGGCGTTATTGATGACGATATCAATTTTTCCGTAATGCGCCATCGTCTGTTCGATACTCGATTTAATCGCCGCTTCACTCGTTACGTCACCCGCGACCGCAAAAGCGTCAAAACCTTTATCCGTCAGTGCTTCTGCTGCACTTTTTGCTGCCTGCTCCTGCAAGTCGACAATCACGACCTTAGCGCCTTCTTGCGCAAATTCTTCAGCGATTTCAAGACCGATTCCACTTGCTGCTCCAGTAATTAACGCTACTTTTCCTTCAAGTTGTTTCATTGTTATCTACTCCTTCTTTACGGTTTCACTTCTTTTACTGTACGCTTGCAAAAACAATAATAAAAATGAATCCTTATTATGCTATGTATAACCATTAGGAATAGGAGGAAATACGATGGATTTTCGACAACTCGAATATTTTACTGAAGTCGCCCGGTTTAAAAGTTTCACGCGTGCTGCCGATTATCTTCATGTCACGCAACCGACTTTAAGTAAGATGGTCCGCAGCCTTGAAGAAGAACTCGATATTGCACTATTTGATCGCAGTAAACGGCAAATCGTGTTGACAGACGCTGGTGAAACACTCCTTCTTGAAGGTGAAAAAATCTTACGTCAACTTTCTGATCTCCCCTCTCATCTCTATGACGTAATGCACTTAACAAAAGGAACCATCCGGATCGGACTTCCTCCGTTAATCGGTTCACTCTTTTTCCCCCGTCTGCTGCATAAATTTTCAGAACAGTACCCGATGGTAACAATCGACATCGTCGAGGCCGGCGGTCACGCCTTAGAGAAAGCCATCGTCGCGGGTGACGTCGATTTAATTGCGACCGTCTTTCCTGCAGATGAAAACTTAACCGTTTACCCCTTTATGGAAGAAGAGCTGCACCTTTTTTTACCGGAACACCATCCGCTCGCTTCACGCGCTTCCATCGCGTTAGAAGAAGTTTCACAGATGCCGTTCGTTTTGTTTAATGAAACCTTCTCTCTCCATAACGTCGTTTTAAACGCCTGCCGAACGGCTGGTTTTGAACCGACTGTCACACATGTCAGTTCGCAGTGGGATTTCCTTTGTCTGCTCGTCGCAGAAGAAAATGCCGTGACACTTCTCCCCCGTTCGCTCGCAAACCGGATTCAAGTCAACGGGGTCAAAACAGTTCCGTTAGAAACTCGCGTACCCTGGCAATTAGGTGTCGCTGTCCCGACCGGACGTTATCAGTCGTATGTCACACGGGAGTGGATTCGTTTCGTCCAAGATTCTTATTCACAAAAAGAATGATATGTATAAAAACCATGTATTTGTAGCATGGTTTTTCTTTCGTTATGATGGGATGTATCGTTACTTCAGAAAGGAAGTTATTTACTATGTCAACGCATGAAACACGTCACGAAGTCGGTCTCAAAAAATTAAGTGAGTTCACAGATGCGAATTCAGCTCAATCCACACATGATAAAATCTCAGAGTCATTAAAAGACATCGCACCTGCCGTCGGCGAATGGATTACAGATTTTGCTTACGGTGAAGTGTATAGTCGCACTGGACTCGGGAACCGTGACCGTGCACTCGTCACAATCTCGACGCTCGTCACACAAGGAACAGAACCGCAACTTGCCTTACACATCAACACGGGGTTAACAGCCGGTCTCTCAGGAAATGAAATCGTCGAAGCCATCATGCACCTCGTGCCCTATACAGGTTTTCCGCGTGTCTTAAATGCCCTTGAAGTCGCAAAAACTGTTTTCGCAGAACGTGGTATCACGGTCGAAACAGAATAAGGATAAATGCGGTATCACCCAGGGTATAGCCTTGTATAAGGGGGAGATGCCGCATGCAGTACGCATTGATTGCAGACTTGCACAGTTCATTTTCGGATACACGTGCTGTGCTACAAGACATTCGTAAACGCGCTCCCGCGGCAACGATTTTTTCACTCGGTGATTTGCACGAGTGTCATGTCGGGAAAAAAAGAGCGCGTCGTTACACGTATGAATCGATTGCCCATGTCGTAACGCTCAATTCAGAGTATCTCCAGTTACTTGATTTCGAGACGTTACTCGGCAATCAAGAAGAACGAATTTTTTCAATCGTCCCAACCGGCGTATCCGGACTGCTTGACCGACTCCGGTCGGTCCCCCGGACAAAGCAAGTGGGTGACGATGTCCTGTTTTTACACGGTGATCAGTTCGAGTGGAGTTATACGTTAGTACCGAACACCTCCCAATTCGAACAACGACTATTGTTTTTCGGTCATAGTCATCAACGTGGTTTGTTTCGCGACGGACGCCGGTTGTCGACGCAACTGGACGTTCCGATTTCCATCAAAAAAGAACGATATGCTGTCAATGTCGGTCCTGTTCTCGTCGAGCGAGAATGGTTGCTCTACGACACACAGGAAGAATCCATCGTCTACCGCCAAGCATGATAAAAAGACCCTCGGGTTAAAAGCTGGAGTCATCTCCATGCTTTCATCCGAGGGTCTTTTCTGATTACAGGTAACGGACGAGTGAAGCTTTCACTAAATCGACCTGCGTTAATTCATGTTTCTCGACGAATTTATCGACGACA
The DNA here is from genome assembly GCF_018618695.1 of Exiguobacterium sp. s127. NCBI lineage: Bacteria > Bacillati > Bacillota > Bacilli > Caryophanales > Exiguobacterium > Exiguobacterium sp. s127. The sequence goes on from NZ_JACSMO010000004.1 coordinate 52,442, forward strand.
CGACGTACTTCTCCTTGACGACGGACGAAGCTTGTCGGGACCGGTGTTTTGCCGACAAGTTGTTCGTATAACGTCGTCAATTGATGATCATCGATGACGGTTGTCATCGAATCGAGGAACAATAAGACGTGGAGACGGTTGAGATAGTCCCATGGCTTGTCTTCCGACCGGAATTCATTCCGGGCCAACCATTTTTTAAGACCAATCGCATCGATTTCACTGAGTGTTTCCTTCGAACGTGGTGCTTTCCAAAGCGCTAAAAGTTCACCTAATTTTTTACGCGTTTGTTTTTTACCCATGAAAAATTCGAAGTTCACTTTCGTTTCGAGTGCATCTCCACTAACGGGTGCGATTAAATCGGCACCTGGTGCGGTCACGACATCAAAGATGAAGTCGACAGACTCTCCAGGCAACCACGTTGCCACTCTCCCGTGAAAATCAGCGATGAACGCAATCGCTTCTTTCATGTCTTCGTTCTTGATTCGTTCTGCTGCCTGCTGCAACCGTTCGTTTGTTTCTTTATTCATATGCTAACCCCATCTTTAATTTAATTTTATTACATTTCTTCTGGAGCGCCGACACCGAGGAGGCGTAGACCTTCCGTCAATACAATCGTAACCGATTTCACGAGTGCAAGGCGAGATTGTTTTGCCGCATCCTCTTCAAGGACACGTACTTGACCATAATATTTGTTAAAGCTTTGTGCGAGATCAAGGACATAACGGCTGATGATGGATGGTTCACGACGCACGAACGCCCGGTCAATGACTGCCGAGAATTGGTTAAGCATCGAGACGACCCCCCAGGCATAATCGTCAGCACTTCCGTCGAAGGCTGCACCATCATAGCCGCCTTTACGGAGTAACGAGTTGGCACGGGCATTTGTGTACTGAACGTATGGACCCGTCTCCCCTTCGAATTTCAACATCTGCTCGAGATCGAACTCGATATTGTTCATGCGTTCGTTTTTAAGGTCATGGAAGATGACTGCGCCGACGCCGACTTGTTGTGCTGTTTGGTCGGCATTCGCAAGGTTCGGATTTTTCTCGGCGATATTTTGTTTTGCGACGTTGATTGCATCTTGAAGGACTTCCTCAAGCAAGACGATCCGCCCTTTACGCGTCGACATCTTTTTGCCATCTTTCATGATCAGACCGAATGGTACATGGTGCATGCCGTCAACATTATCAAAACCAAGCTTTTTCAAAACCGCAAACAACTGTTTGAAATGGAGCGCTTGTTCTCCGCCGACAACATAAAATGCTTGTTCGAAACGGTACGTCTCGAGACGATAGACCGCAGCTGCCAAGTCGCGTGTCGCGTAAAGCGTCGCGCCATCTTTTTTCTTGATTAGCGCAGGTGGCATACCTTCTGCTTCAAGATCAACGACCATCGCGCCTTCAGACTCGACGAGCAGTTCTTTTTCTTCTAATAAGTCAATGACATGCTGCATTTTGTCATTATAGAAGGCTTCTCCGTTCAGGCTGTCGAACTGTACACCAAGCATGTCGTAAACACGGCTGAATTCGACGAGTGAAACTTCACGGAACCATTTCCAAAGAACGGTTGCCTGTTCGTCACCTTGCTCGAGTTTTTTGAACCAGGCCCGACCTTCATCTTCAAGTTCCGGCTTACTTTCTGCTTCTTCATGGAACCGGACATAGAGTTTCAATAGTTCTTTGATTGGCTCAGCCCGGACATCTTCTTCTTTACCCCACATGTTGTAAGCCACCATCAATTTACCAAACTGCGTGCCCCAGTCGCCTAAGTGGTTGATCCCAACGACCTCATATCCTTTTTTACGTGAAATTTGGTTTAATGCATTTCCAATGACCGTCGAACGCAAATGTCCCATCGAGAACGGCTTCGCGATGTTTGGTGAAGAGAAGTCAGTGACAATCGTCTTCCCATTCGACTCACTTGATCCGTAGTCCGCTTTTTCGTTTAAGACACGATTGACGATTTCTTGCGAGACGACCTCACGGTTCAAGAAGACGTTGACATATGGTCCGACTGGTTGAACGTTCGCAAAGAGTGGATTATCGATTTTTTCAGCGACATCTACTGCAATCATGTTGGGTGCTTTGCGGAATGCTTTCGCCAACAAGAAGCAAGGGAATGCGAGATCTCCGTGGTCTTCATGTTTCGGTTGTTCAATCAGTTGCTCAATTTGTTCAAGTGTCAATGCGTCTCCGATGACTCCTTGTAAAACTTCAGCATATTGTTGTTTGTAGCTCATTGTATTACCTCCAACAGTTTATTTTTTCCAATAAAAAACGCCCTTTGCGCAACTCGCAAAGAGACGGAATGACCGCGGTACCACTCTTCTTGGTGTCGTTTTCGACACCCACCTTAATTGGGGATAACGGGGTTCCCCCGGCTACGCCTGATCGTTACGATTCGGATAGCGTCTCTGAAGTGCGTTTCACGATTTCTTTGTCCATTCAGGCTTCCACCGTTTCCTGATTCGCTGGCTGACAAGATAAAACCGTTACTTTCTTCGTCATCGACGATTTGATATCTTTCACATTATACGCAATGACTCGATTTCTCTCAACCTTATTTTTTTGTAAATCACTTATCATAATTTCCACAAATCGGGTATAGATACAGAAGGATCGCCACAGAGAGGGGTCTATTCCGCTATGGTTTACTATCGAAAAGTAGCACGTATGAGCTGGATCACTTTAGCACTTACTGTTGTTTTGCTGTTTCTTGCATCGCTTGCCTTTCCCGTCCATATGAACCCAGCGATATCGCTTGGAAATGCAAGTTATCTTCTCATTTTAGTCCTCCTCTTCCAATTCGATAACATCCGCCGTGGTGGGATTTATTATACATTTCAAGAAGGTATTATTTTATTCATTTTTCTTAATTACGGTTTATTGATTGCCGTCATTTTGAGTCAACTCGGTGTCCTGATTTTCCAATTATTTTCGCATAAAAAAGAAATTCGGATAAAACGATTCATCTACCTGTACCCCGTCAACGTCTTATTCGACATCGTCTATATCTCAGTTCCCGCCTCCGCTTACTTGCTACTTGGAGGTCCGACCGGCCCGGGCTTTACTTATACCGAATCACTTATCCCGTTTGTCGGTTATCTGGTGGGTGTCTTTCTTATTTCCTATCTTCAATGCCGATTCGTCAATCGTTTCTTAAACTTAAAGTATGACTGGACCCGCCTCATCCGACTTCAGACACTCGTTTACGGAATTAGTATTTTAAGCGCGCTTCTCGGGATTTGGTTTTATGATGAAAACCCGTTAGTTGCTGCGACTGTCTCGACTTTAATTTTATTCTTATTCAAGCAACTCCTACAACAGCGTGGCGCATCCTTACAAGCTACACACAACGCTAAACGGTTCGACGATGCGAAGGAACGGTTGCTCGTTTCACGCTTTGAACGGGAAGCGATTGAATCCTTACTGATTGATTTACCTCATCTGATTGATTTCTCCGACGGCTGGCTTTCTATTCAGCAGCAACGAAAACAAATCATCTATGACATTCGGACAAAAAAGACAGTTGATGTCTTACCTTTATTTCATACGTTATCAGCGAATGATCTGCGGACTCCGATTCTCTATGGCCTTCGGTTCGACTGGGGAAATGATGTCCAACTCTCGCTTCCCGTCGATCGGCATTCGATGCTCGCGATTCCTTCCATCACAAGTGGAGAAGTCGATGTCTCAATCGTTTTATTTCATCAAATCGCTGATGCTTATGATGAAGCAAAAGCGGATGAAATTTATCGCCTGCTTCGAACATTTTGCCGCGTACTCGAGCGTTCCCAAGAAAACTTTCAATTGTATGCCGAAAGCCGGACGGATGCCTTGACCGATCTCCCGAACAGCCGTGCTTTTTATGAAGAGGGGGCACGCCAGTTTGCTTCCGAACACTTTCCGCTGTCGATCATCCTATTTGATATCGACCACTTTAAATACGTCAATGATACGTACGGACATAAAGTCGGAGATCTCGTCTTACGTGAGCTCGGAAGACGGATTAAATACGTCATCCACCGCAACGATTCCGTCTTCGCGGCACGTTATGGGGGGGAGGAATTCGTTGTTTTGATTGCGGATTGCTTACAAGACCAAGCAATCTCCATTGCTGAAGAAATTCGTCACACCGTTCTCGATCGCCCCTTCATTGTCGACGATCACCCTCTCTCTATTACCGTCAGTCTTGGCGTCGATACAGTAGAACATCCTTACCAACGCACATTTGAAGAATCATTACGTCAGGCAGATCACGCACTGTATGTCGGCGGAAAACACAATGGTCGAAATTGTACAGCCCACTACGCTAATCTTTGAAAGGTTGTGTTTTACATGTCTATTACTGAAATTGAGTTATCGCTTCCGATGAATCAACAACGGCGGACATTGCGGATTTATCGTCCCCCTGAGGTCGCGACGGATGTTGCATTACCCGTCATCTATATGCATGACGGACAAAATGTCTTCAGTGGTGCGAGTGCTTCCTTCGGTAAAGGATGGGATGTTCATCTCGCCCTCCACGAAGTCGGTCTACAGGCAATGATCGTCGCCATCGATAGCCCGGATGACCCGATGGACCGGTACGATGAATATGCGCCTTGGACGGATGACGCGTTATTGATGCGAACCGCATATCCGTCACACCGGACGACGATCGGTGGAAACGGGAAAGCGTATATGGAATGGATTATCTATGACTTGAAACCGTACATCGATTCGCACTATGCGACGATTCCGACTGATACAACGATGATTGGCAGCTCGATGGGCGGCGTGATTTCCTTATATGGCCTATTTGCTTATCCGGAAGTCATCACGCGTGCCGCCGCCTTATCGACAGCCGGATGGGCGAACTTCTCTTCTTTACTTGAGTTCATCGAGCGAAGTCTCCCACTGTCTGACGCGCACCGTTGCTACATGGATATCGGGACAAAAGAAGTCAGCGGTCCGATGACGGAAGAAGATTATTTGCACACGAATGATGTCATCTCGGCGGCAGTACGTCAAAAAGTCGAGCAGATGCAATACACCGTCATCGCAGACGGTATTCACCATGAGACAGCGTGGGCGAAACGTATGCCGGACGTGCTCCGATTTCTCTTTTCATAAGAATTAAGTGTTAACGCATTTGAATCATCTGCGTGACACGTCTTTTTCAGTGGTACAACCTAAAAAGGATGATGTACGCTCTAACGAGCACACATCATCCTTTTTCATCTTATTTCACGAGCTCTTCAGTCAGTTCTTTTTCATAACGATTCCGCGGATGTTCCCGGCATTCGTCGGAACATGAACGCATTACTTTCGGTTCACATTCTTCACAGCAGAAATGCTGACGATTACATTCCGGGTTCGCACAATTAACATAACGTGTTTCTGCCTTACCACAGTAGTAACACTCGGATACGACAGTCGGATTGACTTCATTGACAGGTACTTGAACGCGTTCATCGAACACGTACAGCTCCCCTTCCCAGTCTTCTCCACGCGTGACTTCATCTTTTCCGTACATGACGACGCCACCTTTCAGATGGAAGATGTCGTCGCTGTTTTGACGTTTACGGAAATAAGCCGTGAACTTCTCACAACGTACGCCACCCGTACAATACGTCAAGACTTTTTTCCCTTCGAACAAATGCTCATTTTCATCGAGCCACTGTGGAAACTCACGTGACGCCGCAACGTCGACCTTGACGGCATTTTTGAAATGACCGAGATCGTATTCGTAGTTGTTTCGGACGTCTAAGATGACGACGTCTTCATTTTGCATCATCTCTTTCCACTCAGCAGGCTCAAGATAGGCTGCATTTTCTTTCGGGACATTAAACTCATCTTCAAAACGCCATGTGACGAGCTCTTTTTTGTAACGCACGAAGATTTTTTTGAAGGTATGCTCTTCGACTTCATCGATTTTAAATTCGATGTCGCTAAAGCGCGGATCCGCTAGTAAATCTTGCATGTACTGTTCTGTTTGTTCGACCGTTCCAGAAAGTGTTCCGTTGATACCTTCTGGTGCAATCAAGATTCTTCCTTTGATTCCGAGTTCCTTGCAGTATGCCAGGTGCTCTTTTGTTACTTGTTCCGCATTTTCAATCGGAACATACTTATAAAATAATAGTACGCGATAAGGTTTCATAATCCTCATTGGCCCCCATGTCAGTTTTTTGCAGTAAAACGAACGTTGGCGAACGAAGCGTCATAGCTAATAGCTAGCTGGGAACGCCTGCAAAACGCACCCATTTAAGTATAATACCAACTCCGATTCAATTGTACAATCGACAAATCCATGACACTTACATCGTAATTCAATTCCCTTTCTGATGCGGAAAGAGGTAAAATAGAAATCAGCAGTTTATTTTGTAAGGAGGATTCCGAATGCTCCAAACTATCCGTCAATGGATCGAGCACATGATTATATTTCTACAAGATCTTCCGGGTGGAGCTTCGACTGGATTGATTGCACCCTTCTTAGAATCACTATTCCCATTCCTCCCACTCGTCCTGATCATCTCCGCGAACGCGGCGACCTATGGTTTTTGGATGGGAGTGCTCGTATCTTGGGTCGGCAGCATGTTAGGTTCACTCGTCGTGTTTGCTTGTATCCGCTATTTATTTCGCCGTCCAGTCACCCGGTGGCTTGAAAATCATAAGGCAGCACAACACTGGATTGAACGCGTTCGTCACATGAGTCCGATTTCGCTCGGCTTTTTCTTTTCGCTCCCGTTCATGCCGGCCTTTATCATTACATCCATCTCGGCGATGATTCAGTTATCACTCCGTACGTATTTAATCGCAGCTGGCGCCGGACGCCTGATTGTCGTCATTTTGTTTTCTTTGATCGGCAAAGAGTGGTCAAGTTTTTTAGAAAGACCTGTTCGTCTACTGTTCCTTTTCTTGATCCTACTTACGATTTGGGGAATCAGTCGCGGTATGGAAGAATGGATTAAACGCCGGGCACTCGCACGTCGTACGAAAAACTTACGTGAACTAGAAAATGTAATTGAAGGTAAGAACAAATAAACAACTCTCTCAAAAACACATGACTTACCCAAGTGTTTAATTTACTTCACTATCCGGATGGAAGATCGCTTACATGTGATGTTCCATCTTTTTTTGGTTATGCCACCCTTCTTTATGAATCAGATGTTATTTTAGTTCATGATAGAATGATATTTGAACTACGCCTAAATCGACTTACGATTAAGACTAGGTCTTTTGAATCATTTTCATTCGCTATAATTATATAAAAATACTGTTCACACATTAGACATTATTGATGACGCTTACATTTAATTGGTAAGACCAATATTAGAATAATGTTCACGTTTCGACTCAATAAAATAGGATGGATTTTCCAACTTCTTCATTCCTATAATGAATCTATATTTACGATTCATCGACTCCTTAAGACGGGTATTCCTCTCGTCAGCAAGTCCGAGCATCGTCTCTCTTGCACCCTCGTTCAATGTCACCGGTATCATTGAGCGTACGTAATTTTTGTACCGGAATCGATGGAGCGGCATCTGTCACTCCATCAACAGAATAATCCCCTTAACGGCTCCTTCAACCCCCTTGAAGGAGCCGTTCCCTTTTACTTTCCGCTCCGCCCTTGCGATACTTAACGTACTATGGATTGTGAAGGGATGGACCTGCATGGAATTTTATTATTTTTTACCGCTTGGATTTTTTATTGGCATTATCTCTGGCTTCTTCGGAATCGGGGGCGGAATCATTTTGACGCCGCTCTTGTTGATTCTTGGATTTACCCCGAGTATCGCCATCGCGACAAGCCTCATGTTGACACTTGGTTCGACCGTTTCCGGAACACTCTCTCATCTTCGTCTAAAAAACGTTGTTTGGCGTGATAGTCTCGTCATCGGTGGTGTCGGGATTATCGGTTCGACGATTGCAACGCCCCTCGTCCTTCGACTCGAAGAAGTCAACGGGGCACACCTCGTCATCTCGATTGTTTACATTGCTTTACTACTCTATTTCGCGAATAAGTTCCTTCGTCCAAAGTCGACGAACGGTTCGCAAGACGGTTGGCGTAATCGTTACGTCGCTCTCGCCTTTACCGGTCTGTTCGCTGGTTTCGTATCGTCGCTACTCGGTGTCAGCGGAGGCTTCATCATCACGCCACTACTCGTCGGAATCGTCGGTTATGAACTGAAACGAGCGGTCGGGACAAGTATCGCCTCTGCCTTATTGATTGTCCTATCTGGACTCGTCAATTATACAGTGGCGAGTACGGATGTCGATTTGCTCGTCGGTGTCATGTTAATTATCGGCGCCTTACTCGGTGCACCGATCGGCGCCAAACAATTGGGACACTTTGAAAGTCCGTTCGTCAAAAAGTATTTAGGGATCTTTTACTTAACGGTCGCGACAAGCGTGCTGCTTGAAGTGTTAGGCTTTAATACAGCTTCGTTAATCGTCTTAGTGACCCTTAGCGTCGTCTTCTTAGTGACGTTACTTGTATACAGCCGTAAACGTTCAACATCCTCTTAACTGTTTCTCATACTAATAGCCGTCTCCCGTTAAAAAGGGGACGGCTATTTTTCTCTATTTCTTGTTAAGCAACTTTTCGAATCGTACCGGCTTCGTACTCTTTTGTATGATCAATGACGATTTTCGATAATAATAACATCCCGATTAAATTCGGAATCATCATCAGACCGTTCGCAATATCAGCGACCAGCCACAACAATTCTAAATTTGCGATTGCTCCATAACAGGCTGCTAATGCAAAGATGACTTGGTAGAGGCGATTGAATTTCGTCGCACCACTTAAATATTCAAGACATTTCTCACCATAGACATACCACCCGATAATCGTCGAATACCCAAAGAAGAAGACCGAGAAGGCAACCGTCCATTGACCCAGTGGTCCAAGTACACTGGCAAATGCGGCCGATGTAAGTGCCGCTCCTGTCAATGAGCCGTCATGTGTGACACCTGATAACGTCCCTCCCGTCGGATCCCAAAATCCAGTCGTCATTAAAACGAGTGCCGTCATCGTACAAACGATCAACGTCACGATAAACGTACTCGTCATCGAAATCAATCCTTGTTCTGCAGGTCGTTCACTTTTAGCAGACCCGGCAATTAAAGCAGCTGTTCCCAGTCCGGCTTCGTTCGTAAAAATACCACGTGCGACACCAACCTGCATGGCAACCATGATGGACACACCCGCAAATGCGCCGACTGGTGCCAGCGGCTGAAACGCATATTGTACAATCAGCCCTAACGCGGGAATGATTTGGTTCGCTTGAAGAACTAAAATAATGAGTGCCGCCACGATGTAGAGCAAACTCATCACCGGTACAAAAATCGTCGAGATTGAACTCACACGCTCAAGCCCACCACGAATCGAGAAATAGACCGCGACGGCTAGTACAACTCCAAAAGCAAGTAACGGGATGTGGAACGTCTGCTTCAATACCGTCGACATCGCATTCGCCTGGACCGTATTTCCGACGCCAAAAGAAGCAATCAGACCAAACAAGGCAAACGCAACCGCTAACGGCTTAAAACTTTTTCCAAGACCTTTCTCGATGTAGTACATCGGTCCACTGACAATTTCACCACGATCGTTTCGCTGACGAAATAAAATCGCTAACAGACTCTCGGCATACTTCGTCGCCATCCCGACGAGACCAATCACCCACATCCAAAAGATTGCACCTGGCCCCCCCATCGTCAAAGCGACGGCAATTCCGGCGATGTTCCCATTCCCGATTGTCGCAGCCAGTGACGTCATCAGCATTTGAAAGCTACTGATTTCCCCTTCACCATGCCCCGTTTTCGTCAATGCGAGTTGAAACGCTTGTTTTAACCGGCGAAACTGTAATCCTCGAAGACGAACCGTAAAATATAAGCCCGTCCCGACCAATAACACCATGCTCGGGATTCCCCAAATCCATGATGAAATCATGTGTAACACTTCCATCGCACTCCAAATCCTCTCTATCTCTATCTCTATCTCAGTTGACTCTGCCGCTCACCTTAGCATATTTTTGTTTATTCTTACAATATAAATCGATTGTTTTTGTGGTTATACACAAACGGTTGTATACTAAACATAAGGAATACGATAGAGAAAGAAGGAACTTCATTTATGTTAGAAGCAACGTACCATTCCCTCGATGATTTAGCAGAAGCGATCGGCCTCGCACTCAATGCACCGATAACGATTGAAGACCGCAATCATCGTCTGCTCGCCTACAGTACGCATACGACTGATACAGATCCTGCCCGTGTCGCTACCATCATCGGCCGCCGTGTCCCTGAATCCGTCATCGATCAACTTTGGAAAGATGAGGTCATCCAAAGCTTAGCGGCTCAAGATGATCCACTCGTCATCACTGCCCGGACGAGCGTTGGTTTGAACGACCGCGTCGCCATTGCCATTAAACAAGATATGGAGATTCTCGGTTACATTTGGTCAATCGCTCGCAACACTCCCTTCACGGCTTCAGAGCTAGGCGATTTAAAGAAAGGTGCCATGCTTGCACAACGACAGTTGCTTGCAATCGACATGCAAAAAAAACGGCAAGAAGAACAGACGGAGCAATTCTTTTTTGAGTTACTCCATGAAGAGTTACCCGAAAGTGAAATCCTAAAGACGTTCTCAAAACTTCATCTCGCTCCGCCGGGAATCAGTCGCTTAATGGTCATCCGTTTCCCGGAAGCCATTACGCCGCGTCTAGCCGATCGCCTCCGTTATTTATTGACGATTCAACAGACGGTACGTCCCCTGCTGTATGCATACGACACGACAGATTTTATTTTGTGGATCAGCACAAACGATCGTGACATTCAGCATGAACGCATTCAGTTCGATGCTTTCATCCAGTCATTCCGCCAACTACTCGCCGAACGGTTTTCTTATACAGAATTTGTTGTATCGAGCAGTGAAGTTTTCACCGGCGTGCAGTCGATTCCAGAACGTTACGAAGAAGCAGGTATCGTCTTACGTCTCAAAGACGCCTATCCTTTCGAACTTCAAAATGTGACGCGATACGAGCGACTCGGACTATTCCAGTTATTACCTATCTTTTCAGAACGCCTACGGAGACGGACGGTTCGACTGGAAGAAATCGAACGTCTTCGCGCTTACGACTTGAAACACACAGCTTCTTTATGCGAAACGCTCGAGTGGTTTTTGCATTACGATGGAAACGTCAAACAAGTTGCCGCCCACCTTCACGTCCATCCGAATACGATCTTATACCGCATGCGGCGCATCGAAGAAGAAGCCGGCATTCGGATGGAATCATTACCTGAACGTTCGTTACTTTATCTTTACTTGAAAGCCGACCGTTACCTTTTGTGGTTTCTCACAAACAATCCTCTTATTTTTTGAAAACACCGATAAAGTCGTACGCTTTCATTTCTCGTATACTGAGGGAGAAGTAAGTAGTTAAAGGGTTATTGGTTGTTCATTTGCGAAAGGGGATCGCTCTTATGATCATTGGAGTATTAAAAGAAATTAAAAACAACGAAAACCGTGTTGCGTTAACACCTGCCGGGGTAGCAGCGTTAACGATTCATGGACATCAAGTCATCGTCGAAACATCTGCTGGTATGGGGAGCGGCTTTACAAACGAAGAGTATATCGAAGTTGGTGCACAAATCATCGAAACAGCGGCAGAAGTTTGGGCGACTGCTGAGCTTGCATTGAAGGTCAAAGAACCCATCGCTTCAGAATATCAATACTTCCGTCCCGACTTAACCTTGTTCACTTATCTACACCTTGCAGCGGAGCCAGAACTCACACGGGCACTTGTTGACTCGAAGATTACGGCAATCGCTTATGAAACGGTCGAAAAAAATCGGACATTGCCACTTCTGACACCAATGAGTGAAGTCGCTGGTCGGATGGCTTCACAAATCGGTGCACAGTTCCTTGAAAAACCGCATGGTGGAATGGGGATTCTACTTGCAGGCGTCCCTGGTGTGCGCCGCGGAAAAGTTACTGTCATCGGTGGTGGTGTCGTTGGGACGAACGCAGCAAAACTCGCAGTCGGTCTTGGTGCTGACGTGACGATCATCGACGTCAGTCCTGAGCGCCTTCGTCAACTTGATGATATTTTCGGTAACTCAATCAACACGTTGATTTCGAATCCGTATACGATTGCAGAAGCCGTCGCTGAAAGTGACCTCGTTATTGGTGCCGTCTTAATTCCAGGAGCGAAAGCACCGAAGCTCGTGACAGCAGAGATGGTTGAACGAATGAAACCAGGTGCTGTCATCGTCGATGTCGCGATTGACCAAGGCGGAATTTTCGAAACCGTTGACCGTATTTCGACACATGATGATCCAACGTATGAAAAATTCGGTGTTGTTCACTATGCCGTCGCGAATATGCCGGGTGCTGTTCCACGGACGTCGACACTCGCGCTTACGAACGCAACACTTCCTTACGTTCTCGAACTCGCGAACAAAGGCACACACCGTGCACTTGCTGAAAATACTTCGCTTGAAAAAGGTCTCAACGTCGCGCAAGGATTCGTGACTTACGAAGCAGTCGCGCGCGACCTCGGTTACACGTATAAATCCGTTGAAGATGTATTGCACCTTCACGCTTAATAGAAAACAGCAAAAAAGCAGCAGGTTTCTTCTTTATAGAAGAAATCCGCTGCTTTTTTGTTTTTACCTGAATCGCGCGACGTCTTACCGGTGAAGCAAGTAGCAACATCTATTAAAGCGCAAACGCAACGAGTGCACCGATTGAAAGCGGGATGAAAACATTATCTAAATCGCGATAGGACACGGCTTCAATCAAAGCAGCAATATTCGCAAGCAAAAAACCGTAACTGATTGCAATCCAAGCCGGTAATGCATATATAAGAAATGTGGAAGTCAGGACGAGGAACGAGAATAAAAACATCGCGATGCTTCCTTCAAATGATCGTTTAATCGCCCCACGTGTATAGAACGTCTTTCCGTAGCGTCGACCTACTAAAGCAGCCATTCCGTCGCCCCACGCGAGCACCATGCTGCCGGCGACGAGTGCCATTGGTTCTCGTTCAAAAAAGAGTCCGACTAGAATCAGTAAAGAAATCGGGTAGTAGACCGTCCCGTAAGATATGCGTTCCACTTGATTCATTTGACCCGTCCCGCGTTTTAAGGTCAGCAGATTAACGACCGTGAAAAATAATAACGGGACGATTGCAATGTACCAATGATCGATCCAGGCAAGCGCCAGAAAGACCCAATGCCCGACTGCGATATGAATCCATTTCCGAACCGTTTCCGGCTCTGCTCCGACGCGTCGACCAATCGCTTCCAACAAGAACAAGATGAGTCCAATGATGACGATTGTTCCAACAGCAGCAACCCATTCCATATGAATCCTCCTTCTTTTGCTCCATTCTATTGTACTTTGTCTGATTGCCGTTTGCTCTTTCGAACCTTCATTTGATAACATAGGGTCAAATGACGTCCTAGAGAGGAAGTATTCTGAATGTATGATGCTCAAGCCGTGCAAACGTTATCTAACTGCCTATCACATTTAAAAGAAGGAAAAGGGATCGGCACACTCGTTTCCGAGGATGAATCGGATCTTCCGAAAGTCATCCATCGCCTCAAACAATTTGATGCGACGAAAAATGGTTTATCGATTAACGAAATCGTCCATCTCGCGAATGCCTTAATTGGAGAACATATGTCTGCGACGACGATTCAAAACTGGACGAAGCGTGAAGTACGGGACATCATCGGTGTTCCGCATCGCGGGAAAAAATACTCGATCAATCAGGCAGCCATCATCTACTTACTTGATGACTTAAAGCATCTCTTTTCTTTAGAAGAAACACGTGAATTATTGACGATCGTTTTTAAGAACCCCAATATCGATGAAGATGATTTAATCAGTCCGCTCGACTTTTATCTCGTCTATACACAGCATGCAGAGACGAGTGGACCAATCGAACTGACGGAGAAGCGTCTGAGACGCTCTTTAGAGCGTATCCATGCCTATCGACCTGAGACGGTCCACGTCTTACAGCTCTGTCTGTACGCCCGTCGTATTTCGCACCTGACGCACGAAGCAAAACAGCGTCTCCAGCAAGTTTTACAATCTTGAAGTAAAAAGATGCCCTCCAGAATAAACTGAAGGACATCTTTTTTTATACAGCTGTAAGTGGTTTATAGTTGACGGAGTTCGTCAAGCTTTTTAAGACGGACAGCAGTTCATACATTGAGAGTTTGTCAGCATCTTTTACGAGACGATATTCATCGCCGTCTTGCAGCAATTCTGCGACGACTTCGCCTGCCGCACTTCGGACTGAGAATTTCCCTTTTGTCAGGTCGAAGGAAATGACATACGTGCCTCGTTCGTACACGTTATATTCACATTTCTTCGAGAAGAGTGAAAACTTCTCACGCATTTGACCTACCTCTTGACCATCATGGTTCATCACGACCCATTTCTTACATGTCGGGATGAACTTTCCAAACGCTACCCCTCTACCTTCACCATTCATTACTTGAACACGACCTGTCTCGTCGTGTTGAACCGCACCAATCATTTGGTGTGCTTCATCATAAATCGCGGCATGACCTTGCGAAAAAACGCAACCCTGCACATAGACAACTTTGCGCAACAGAAATTCTCCTCTCACTGCTAAAAAGTGCTGGTATTTCGTCCCCAGTATATTTAGACATCCTGAATAGTTTAACTTTCTTTATCTCTATGATATTTCGTTAACGAAAATGATTATTGCACCGTTTGAACAAATTGACAACCCCCTTTTGTCGACAATCATTCGACAACATCAGCGAAAGCCAATTTCTCGTGCAAACTCAAGCAATTCTTCTCGATCAATCAAGCGCACCCGATTCGGTTCTGCCAAGCGACATGCGGCGTCCGTATACGTCGAATTCGTCACGACCCATCCTTCATCCATGTCGTAAAAAGGTACTGCCGCGGCGACTTGTTGAACCGCCTCTAATCCAACCGGTCCACCATAACGTTTTGCTTGAATCGCTATTCTATACCCTTGTGCGTCTTCAATCAATAAATCCGCCCCAAAATCTCTTGAGGCCGGCGTCAGTTCAACGCGATAGCCGGCACCTTCAAATAGTTCGACGAGCCACTCTTCAAACTCCCTGCCTTCCATGCGATCAATTCGATTCGCAAGTGAAGGGGTAAAGAAGGAAAGTAATAAAAAAACGATACATCCTACTATACTGATTCCGACAATTAAAAGTTCCCAGGAACTCGAAAAAAAATAAGTTCCGGCGACTCCGAGCACCGCGAACAGTAGTGCGATTATTCTGCGTTTCGTACGTATTTGCATGACTTGATTCTCCTTCACTCTGAGTTGACTCGAATTCAATCGGTTTCTTTAAAATTAATATACTAAATTCTCTTTCGGTTCGCTTCCTCGAAAGGAACGAACAACGCAGATGGAGAATAAGTGTTGAGAGAAGATTACGTTTTTTAATAATCATCATGCACCGGACTTTATTTTTTGAAAGGAGGTCGCTTATGACTGAACACTCATCCACATCCGCAGAAGCACTTATCCGTGCGACCTTACGTGCCGTCTCAGAACCGCTCGCTTTAGTGGATCGGATGGGCCGAATTAACTTTGTGAATGATACCTTTCACGCCCAATTCCCTACCGACTCCAATGACAAGTCACTGTTTTCACTTTTCTCACTCGACGAACAGTCTCTTCCATTATCTGATTCGGTCCACTTCCGGGTAATCCCTTACGAACTCATCGTCTCACCGATTGCGCAGACTTCCCTTTTCGTCGTTTCCGTTAAATCGCTCGCGATCGACCGCTTGCTCGAATCGACATTAGATGCTGCCCTACTCGTCACAGACGCAGACTTCCATATTACCGCGTTTAATGAAACAGCAGGTACCTTGTTCGGTTACGAAGAACACGAGCTGATCGGAAGATGTCCTGATGACTTACACGATCACGCAGAGTTTGATGAGCGGAAGCGACACTTGGAGCAGTTGAATTTAAAAGACTTATCTCCAGCCGATGTCTTATTGTTGCACGGGCGTGATGCGGAAAACGAATGGGTGTATCACCGTAAAGACGGCTCGACCTTCTATGGTCGATTGTATATGACCCGTCTAGCAGACGGACAATTTTTCTTGTTCATCGTTGATATGAGTGCCCAAAAACAAATTGAGTCACACCTGACGAAAAGTGAACGCCGTTTCCGTCTGTTTTCCGAATCAATCGTCGAAGCGGTCATCTTCCACGACCGTGGTACCATTCTCGACGCGAACCGAGCAGCTGAAGTGATTTTCCGTACAAAACTTGAACAAATCAAGGGACGCAATGCCCTGGATTTCATCCATCCTGACTTTCATGAAGAGGTCAGCCGGCGTATCGAACTCCACCGTAATGATCCGTACGAGGTCATCGGACAACGGGCAGACGGGACACCTGTCGAAATTGAAATTTTCCCGCGCGAAATCATGTACGAAAAAACACGGATGCGTGTCGCCGTCATTCGGGATATCAGTGAGCGTAAAAAAATCGAGAGCATGTTGGAACGTGAAAAAAATGCCATCATGCGTCAACGCGATATCACCCAATCGATTCTGCAAGCTTCAAACGAAGGGTTTTTACTGACAGAAGAAGATGGCAGCTTCATCTTCATGAACGTCAAAGCCCGAAAACTGCTCGATGTTCCAGGGATTGCACCAAGCAAGATTCAAGAGCGGATCAGTATGATTCCGAATCTCGATCTCGCGACCCGCTATGAGATGCTACAACAAGTCGAAGAACTCCTTGCCGGCAAGCATTCTGAACTGTCATTTCGGTTTACACTACAACGTCCGAATGAATCCAATCATCTTTACTTCGAGTTTTATGCGACTTCAATTAAGAAGGAACGTAGTCGCATCTCCCGTCATGGTTTTTTGTTCGTCTTCCGCGACCGGACAGAAGAGCAAAAAATGGACCAGGTCAAAGATGAACTCATCAGTACCGTATCGCATGAGCTCCGAACACCCCTCTCATCGATTCTCGGTTATTTGGAGTTGTTGCGCTATCGTAAGCTCACACCTGAAAAAATACAACGCTATGTCGAAATCATGCATGAAGAAGCCAAGCGGTTAACGACGCTCCTCAATGAATTTTTAGATATTCAACGGATGGAAGGCGGCAAACAACCGTACGATTTTAAATCATTCTCTTTACGTCAACTGCTCCTCGATACAACGGACGCTTTTGGTGAAACGGCCGAAACCCATCGCATCGTGCTTGATGTAAAGGAAGATCCTGTCATGATCGTCGCTGATGAAAATAAAATTAAACAAGTCGTTTTGAACTTACTCTCGAATGCAATCAAATATTCACCATCCGCCGACCACGTAACGGTCAGTCTACACACACAAGGCGAGCAAGCCATCATTACTGTGACTGATCACGGTCTCGGAATTCCTCAAAATGCATTCGATAAGCTTTTCACGAAATTTTACCGTGTCGATAATTCAGCCGTCCGTAAGATTGGCGGAACCGGCCTCGGTCTTGCGATTTGTAAAGAAATCATCGAATCACATGGTGGGGCGATTTCCGTCGAGTCGGAGCTCCATCAAGGGTCGACTTTCACGGTTGTACTCGATTTAGATTCAAGAAAGGATTATGCAAAATGAAACGGACTTATTTCATGACAGGATTCCCCGGATTCCTTGCCACCAAATTAATTGAACGTCTCGCTCTTGTGCCGGAACAAATTGACCGGTTTTATTTGCTTCATCTACCGAGCGAACGAACAAGTGCCTTAGCAAAAAAGGAATCGTTACTCGAACACACGCGTCTTGAAGAAGCACAACTCGTTTTATTAGAAGGTGATATCACAACACCCGGATTAGGATTGAACACAGAGACGAAGCAACGACTGTCGACTGAAGTGACGCATCTCTTTCACCTGGCAGCACTGTATGACTTGGCGACGACATTTGATATCGCTTTTCGAATTAACGTCATCGGAACATCGAACGTGACGCAGTTTGCTCATACGTTGCATTATCTTGAACGCTACATCTACTTCAGCACCGCCTATGTCTCCGGGCTCCGGACCGGGACGGTTCTTGAACAAAACCTCAAACATGCCGCATCATTCAAAAATGCGTACGAAGAAACGAAGTACCTGGCAGAAGTTCGCTTTCATGAAGAAGTCGGTTCACTTCCTTACACGATCATTCGTCCAGGTATCGTTGTCGGTCACTCCGAGACAGGGGAGACACCAAAGTGGGATGGGGTTTATTTCGTCTTAAACGCGCTGCGCCTGCTCAAGCAATTCGCCCCCCTTCCTTATGCAGGTAGAGTCAATGCACTCGTCAATCTCGTTCCGTATGATTATGTCATCGCTGCGACGACCTATTTAAGCCATGTACCAAGCGGCGTCCGTCAAACGTATCACCTGACGGATCCATTCCCACACGGCGCACGGACGATTTATGAGCTGTTACATGATACCTACTATGGTGCTTCTCCACGAGGTGTCGTCCCGTTTCGCCTCGTGACGTCCCTGTTGACCCCGCGTATCGCTACGCGCTTACAGATGCAGCGGCAGACGCTTGATTACTTTGTTCACCCTGTTCACTACGATACGACGAACACACTTCGTGATTTAGACGGAACTGGTATTGTGTGTCCTGATCTTGCTGAGTTTCTTCCACGACTTGTCGATTACTATAAAATTCAACATCCCGAAATGGAGAAAACACAATGAATTCTCTTGTTACCGGTATGAATGGTACAGTCGCACCTGTACTTGCAGACGTCTTACGCATGCATCAGTATGAAGTTACAGCTTGGGATCGATCGGTTGTCTCGACGACTGATCCCGCAATCATGGAAGCTTTTATTGATCAGGTCCAACCTGATCTACTCTTACACATCGGAATGGGTTCTGCTGAATTTGCAGAATCATTGGCACGGCTATCTTTTGAGCGTAACATTCCCTTTCTCTTTACGAGCACGGCTTCTGTCTACGCAAATCATCAACAGGGACCGCATGATCCATCTGTACTTCCGGAAGCAGACGATGACCACGGTTTTTATAAACGAACATGCGAACGACTTATCCAAGCAGTCAATCCTGACGCCTACATCGTCCGGATCGGCTGGCAAATCGGTCAGGTTGCCGGATCAAATAATATGATTGATTATTTAGAACGACATGCCTCAACGGGTCCCATTCCGGCAAGTAAAAACTGGTATCCCGCTTGCTCTTTTTTAGAAGATACGGCGCAAACGCTCTATACAATCTTGACGACTCAAACACCTGGCCTTTATCTTGCCAATGGAAATTCGACCCATTCCTTCTTTGAAATCGCTACAGCATTAAATGTATACCACGGTTCGAAATGGAAAATCGAAGAAGATAATACAATCCAGCGTGATGATCGAATGAAGGATACTCGGGTGACCATTGCCCCAATCTCAGATCGATTATCATTTATGTAAGAAAAGTGCCTCGCCATTCGATGCGTTATCGAACGGTGAGGCACTTTTTAGGAGACATCTGCTACTGACAGCCAATCAACCAATCAGCATATTTTCTTTCGGATAACGAATCAAGCGATTGTGTTGCGTCGCGACCGTGAAGAGAATCGTCAAGGAACCGACACGTCCAAGCAACATCATGAACATGATTAGTCCTTTTCCAAAATCATTCAACTCTGATGTCACATTTAACGAAAGTCCGACCGTCCCGAATGCGGAAACCGTTTCGAAGAAGAGCCCTGTAAACGAGATATTCGGTTGCGACAGTGCCAAGAGCGTTGTGATGACACCGATGAATAAAATGCTGAAAATAGCAATCGCATAAGCTTTTGATACGGCCTGCGCCTGGACGGTCCGACGCATCAGGACCGTTTCTCGTTGTCCCCGTAGATACGTCCAGACGTTCTTTAAGATGACGGCTGCTGTCGTGACTTTAATGCCTGATCCCGTCGACGCCGATCCCGCTCCGATATACATCAAAACCATCATCAAACCGATCGAAAGTGGCACCATCGTCGTCAAATCAATCGTCTGGAACCCTGCCGTCCGGGTCGTCACGACTTGGAAGAAAACGATATGTAGTGCTTGAAAGAACGAATAATTTTGAAGGGAACCGAGATGTGAGAC
The DNA here is from genome assembly GCF_018618695.1 of Exiguobacterium sp. s127. Classification (NCBI taxonomy): domain Bacteria; kingdom Bacillati; phylum Bacillota; class Bacilli; order Caryophanales; genus Exiguobacterium; species Exiguobacterium sp. s127. The sequence goes on from NZ_JACSMO010000004.1 coordinate 72,567, forward strand.
CCACTCATACACCATCATCGCGACCGTCCCGATACCGTTGATGACGAGTAATGATAAAATCATTAATTTCGAGTGTAATGAAATTTTCTTGAAGCTGCGGTTAGCCGAAACATCAGCGATGACCGTGAAGCCCAATCCCCCAATCATCAATAGAGCAGAAATCGTAAAAATGAATGTCGTATCTTGTTGGAAGGACGTCAAACTGTCTCCCCATAACGCAAAACCGGCATTATTAAAGGCGGAGACCGCATGAAACAGACCATAATACAGTGATTTTGAGAGCGTATATTTGTATTGAATGAACAGATCGAGAGCAAGTAAGATCATCCCAATCAACTCCAGGATGACGGTCGTCAAGAGAATGTTCCGGACGAGTCGAATCGTTCCTCCCGGACTATCTAAGTTGAACATCTCTTGAATGATGATCCGCTGACGAATCCCGATTTTTCGACCTGTGACACTAAGTAGAACAAGTGCAATCGTCATGAATCCGAGACCACCGATTTGAATTAAAATCATTAAAATCAGTTGCCCCCACAAATTATAGGACTCTGCAATGTTAATCGGCGAAAGCCCCGTCACCGTCGCAGCCGATGTCGCGACGAACAGACAATCAATTAATGCAACGTGGCTATCGCTTTGTTGAAACCAGGGGATCCACAACAATAATCCTCCGAGCAAAATCGTCAATGTGAATCCAGTCGCGATGAAACGGGCTGGTTTATCAAATAATTGATGATACGTTCGTTCTCCAAAATCTCCAAATTTCGCTAAACGTGTATGTCTTTTATGCGAAAACATGCGTTGACTCCTCCTAGATGAGATTACTCAATTGCATTTATCATACTCTCTCGAAAACATTAGTTCTATCGAAATTTGCAATCAACTAAACGTTTTCGTTTTTTTTTGGTAAAATAGATAAAAGCAGACGTGTTAACTTTAAAGGAGGTTGAGGGAAACAGTGGACCCTAGGACGGCTGACCATTCGATTGAGGATGTCTCGCGAAGGCTAGAACGACAATCACAATGGATGCCCGCACAGTTATATTATCAGTTCGAGGAATTATTATCGTTACATCTGGAACAACCGATTCTAAATGAATTGTATAATGTATTAAAAAAATACGACGTATTAACCGATATAGAGCGTGACGAACGAAACGAAAGCATTCAATTGCTAATCGACGAAAACGGCGCTTAATTCTCGGTTTTTGGATTTCCGAGCAGAAGATGCCTCTTCTGCTCTTTTTATTTTTTCGTTCACGACCCTAACAACATGTGGAAAGGTGGCACAATTAACAATGGATATCGTGTCGATAATCGGTATTATTCTTGGACTCATCACACTCGTCGGAGGAATGATTCTAAAAGGTGCTCCTCCAATCGCCTTACTGAACCCTGCGGCACTCGTCATCATCTTCGCAGGTACAGCAGCAGCCATCATGATTTCCTTCCCGAAGGAACGGCTCAAATTGATTCCAGCCCTGTTCAAAGTCATCTTCTTCGAACAAAATTTAATGACCAAACAAAATCTCATGCTTCAATTTTTGACACTATCGACGCAAGCGCGTAAAGAAGGTCTCTTATCGCTCGAAACAGCGATTGAAGAAGTCGACAACGCGTTCATGAAACGTGGTGTCATGATGGTCATCGATGGTCAACCTTCTGAATATGTGGAAGATGTCATGACACGCGACCTCGAAAACATGACAGAACGCCATCATGCGAACGCGAACATTTTCACACAAGCTGGTACATATGCTCCGACCCTCGGTGTTTTAGGGGCCGTCATCGGTCTAGTCGCCGCCCTATCCGATCTGTCGGATATCGAGAAGCTCGGACACGCAATCTCGGGTGCCTTCATCGCCACATTATTCGGGATTTTCACCGGCTATGTTTTATGGTTTCCATTCGCGACGAAACTCAAACAAAAATCAGCAAATGAAATTCAACTCTATGAAATGATCATTGAAGGAATTCTTTCGATTCAAAACGGGGAATCTCCAAAAAACTTGGAGGATAAGCTACTCGTGTATCTGACGCCGAAGGAGCGTGAAACTTATGAAGCGGAAAAAGAAGCCGCATGATGAACACATCTCGGAAGGTTGGCTGATTCCGTATGCCGATCTTTTGACTCTGTTACTTGCGCTTTTCATCGTCCTTTTTGCTTCGAGTAACGTCGATGCCGTCAAACTAAAAGCGATGTCTCAATCATTCAGTTCCGTCTTCAACGGTGGCTCCGGCATGATTACCAATAGCTCGCTCGCGACTTCACAAGAAGAAGAGGACGAAAAAAAGACGGATGCTCGGACGAAAGCACAAAGTTTTGAAATCTCAGAGCTCGAAAAAATTAAAGCCCAAGCGTCCGACTATATCAAAAAAGAAAAGCTCGAAAAAGATATTAAAGTCGAAATCACGAATGAAGGTCTCGTCTTCACGATTCGAGATCGCGCTCTATTTTCTCCTGCGCAAGCTGAAGTCAAAGGCGAAGCCATCCAAATTGCTCAAGGGATGAGTAACTTACTCGTCAAATCTGGACAACGTCAAATTCAAGTGTCTGGTCATACAGATAACATCCCCATTCGTACGGCACAATACCCGTCGAACTGGGAACTCAGTACGGAACGCGCCATCAGTTTCATGCGTGCGTTGCAAAAAAATCCAAAGTTAGAACCAAAACGGTTCACCGTCACCGGATACGGCGAATACCAACCCATCGCTTCGAATCAAACAGAAAGTGGACGGAGTCAAAATCGGCGCGTCGAAGTCCTCGTCCGTCCGTTACTTGATATCAAAGCAGCGAATTTGCTAGATGAAACAACGGTCAAACCGTAAGAAACAACTAATTTCGAAGATGAAGATATACACGAAGGGATTGCCATCTAACATCGATGCGCAATCCCTTTAGACTGTAAAAACCTTTTTATGAAGCGTGAACATGCTGCAGGAATAATGTCAATTTTCTCGCCTTGTCTTCAAAGAAGCAATTCACATTGCACTAAGTGAGGAACAAAAAAAGTGAGTCCCAAACACAGACAAGCTGCGTGAAGACCCACTTAACTCGAACATTCATTTTTAGTAATATGGACGAATCATGATGTAGACGATGACACCCGTCAGACTGACATACAGCCAGAGCGGCATCGTAAAACGTGTCCATTTTTTATGTTTCTCGAAATTTTGATTGAGCGCATGTGCGAGCGACATCAAGACGAGCGGCACGATAACCGCTGCCAAAATGATATGCGAAATCAAAATAAAGAAATAGACCGGGCGAACGAATCCTTCGCCGCCAAACTTCGTCGACTCACTCACGGCGTGATACGTCACGTAAGAAACTAAAAAGAGTGTCGTCGTCGTCATGGCACCACCGATGAAACGACGGTGATTGATCCGGTTTCCACGACGAATCGAAATCCATGCTCCAAGTAGGAGCATGAACGTAAAACTGTTAAAAATCGCATTGAAAAACGGTAACAACGTCCAATCAAAGCCATCACTCACCTGAAGCGGTGGCGCGAAAAAAAGTAAGGCGACAAGTAAGTTGATGACGAGCGTCAAAATAATGACGACCGGCACAAAATTACGCCGTTTAGCAGGTTCTTGCATGAATCATTCTCCTTGTTTCCAGTCAAAGTATCGTTTCAACCATTTCGGCAATGGACCATCAAAGAGACGCTCACGCCAGTAAAGATCAGCCGCACGTTGCACAGCCGCACCACGAATCGGATACGGGTGGACGACACGTGACAATTGACCGACTTTATCTTTACGAGCCATCGCATAAACGACTTCTTGCATCCACTCGCCAGCTTGCTCCCCAATCGCATGAGCACCAATTAGTTTACCACGTTTGTTCGCAATCAATTTGACGCGACCTTCTGTCCGACCATTGATGACGAAACGATCGACTTCATCGAGGCCTGTTTGATAAACCTTGATTTCGTCATATTTTTCGCGTGCTTCTTCTTCGGTCAATCCAAGATGGAACAGCTCAGGCGTCGTGAATGTGACCCACGGGACGGCACGGTAATCGGGCTTCGTCCGTAAACCGAACAAGGCGTTCGTAACGACCGTCTTACCTTCAAGACCCGCGACGTGTGTGAATGGTAACGATTGAATCGTATCACCGACAGCAAAGATGTGCCGTTGACTCGTCCGAAGTGATGCGTCGACTTGCACGTACCCTTTTTGCACATCAACACCGGCGCGATCGAGGCGTAAGGCTTCAATCCGCGGTTTACGTCCGACAGCGACGAGTACGGCATCCGTTTCGATGACACGTGATTCTCCATCCGTTTCGACCGTGACTTCAATCCCACCTGACGCTTTTCGAACTTGCGTCACCGTCGTGTTCAGATGCAACACAAGCTCTTGCTCAATTTGGCGTTGCAAGACTTCAACCATGCCTTTATCTTCTTTCGGCATCAGTGATTTTGCACCTTCAATGACCGTCACTTCTGTTCCAAGATGCGCGTAGGCTTGCGACAGCTCCATCCCGATTGCGCCGCCCCCGATGACGAGCAGACGTTCTGGACGCTCCGTCTGTTCAAAAATCGTTTCGTTCGTCAAATACGGAACCGTATCAAGACCATCGATTGGCGGAATGATTGGTTGCGAGCCTGTCGAGATTGCAAATTTTTCCCCGACAACAAGTTGTCCTGCTACCTCGACTTCGTTTGCACTGAGGAAACTCGCTTCACCGATATAGACATCTACGCCTAAGTCTTCGAACCGTTTTGTTCCGTCATGTGATTGAATGATGTTTCGTGCCCGGTCGACGCTCGCTTTCGTTTTCGAGTAGACCGCGTCACCATTTAATGTGACATTATATTTTTCAGCAGTCTGCTTCATGACATAGACATCGTGTGCTGCTTCAATCAACGCTTTTGACGGGACACACCCGTAGTGTAAACAATCTCCACCGAGATGCGTATGACGTTCAATCAAAGCGACGTGCGCACCAAGACTTGCAGCACCAGCTGCAATAGTCATGCCTGCTGCTCCACCACCGATAACAACGAGTTGATAACTTTTCATTGTGACTCCTCCTTCTGATAACGGTTAACGATATCTTCCATCCGCTTTCGATTGACGCCCCAGTCGGAGTAACCGACGCGTGAGGCAGACCGGAAATGAACAAGATGAGTCGACTGATCAAAATAAAATTCGACATCATCCTTAAAGTGGAAAAACTTACTCGAGAAGACAGCATGGATATAGTCTGGTGTTTCTTTCACGATTTTAACTCGATCGAGACTTTGCAAAATCCGCATGACTTGGAATTTCGAATCTTTCATCGTACCTTTGAACGGTAATGGGTCCATCTTTAACGCTTGTTGATCCGTTTGTGTCGATACTGCGTTCGGTTTTCCATTTAGCAGACTTAATGCTCCATTTGAGACGCCAAGTGCCATGTCTGATTCCTCCGTTTCATTTCTTGAAAAAATAAATACTATTCCCATTTTACTTTACCAGTTCGATTTCGAAAGCGCTTCTCATTCGACTCCCCTGTTATGCTTTCGTCACCGGAAGCAAGATTGTCGCGATAGCACCACCTTCTGGTTGATTATCGATAAATAGTTTTCCTTCATGTGCTTCAACGAGTTCACGGCAAATCGATAGACCCAGCCCGGTCCCACCTTTTCCTTTTTGGACTTGATAAAATTTCTCCGTGACATGACGTAAATGTTCTTTCGGGATTCCTGGTCCTTCGTCACTAAAGGATAAAAAGAGCACACGTTCTGAACGGACGAGACGGATTGTAATTTCGCCACCTACGGGCGAAAAACGAATCGCATTATCTAAGAGGTTCAAGAAGACTTGTTTCAGTCGATTCTCGTCGTAGAGACCGATGACTTGTGCTGGTAACTTCCGCACGATGGTGACTTCTTTTTCTTCGACCTTTTGACGCAGTTGAGCCGTGACGGCTTCGATGATTTCCGTCAAGTTGACTTCCTGACGGTATAAGACGAGGCGACTCGTCTCAAGCTTCGAAAAGTCGAGTAACTGTTCAACGAGTGAAATCAGTCGTTCCGTCTCCGAGTGGATGATGCCCATACCGAGCGAGGCTTCTTCCGGTAGACGCTCTTTCTCTGCGAGCAATGTTTCACTCCATCCTTTGATTGAAGTCAGCGGTGTCCGTAACTCATGTGATATCCCAGAAATAAATTCATCTTTCAACGTTTCTTGTTGCTTGATCTGTTGTCCCATGTAGTTGATCGTCCGCGCGAGTTCTCCCAGTTCGAACGTATAGGCCTCATTCACTTTAACGTCGTAATGTTGCTTTGCAATTTGATCTGACGCCCCGATGACTTCTTGAATCGGTCGGACGATCGAGGAGACGAGTCGGGAAGAATAAATATAGGCGAGCCCCCAAATGAGGATTCCGAGCAAAAGGATTGCTAAACAAATCTCCATAACCCGTTGATCGATTTGATTGAGTGACGTCGTATAGCGTAACGCCCCTGTCGTCTGTCCGAAAGAGACGACGGGTTCTGTCACTTCAAGCAGATGTTCATCCGTTGCAACATCATCATAACGCTTCGTTATTGTTTCCCCAGCTTGGAGTTGTGTAATCTCTTCGTTCACTAATTTTCGTTTTGAGATGAAGCCAGTCGACGAATAGCGGGGGACGCCCTTCGCATCCAGCACCTCAATCTCAGCATCTTCATACGCATAGGAATCGAGGACGTCATGAATCGTCGCATCTGAATCCATGTAGTCATATGCCAAGCCACTATTTGCGAATAAGACAGCGCTCGCATTCGCATGCCGCTTCAAGACGTCTGTCGCCGTCACATAATAATAGTTATAGGTCACAAACGATAAAATCCCGATGACGAGCAGAACGGTCACCGTAATAATCGTCATGAACCGCATCAATATCTGTCGTTTCATTTTTCGTTACGCCACTTGTAGCCATGCCCCCACAACGTTTCGATAAACTGTGGTTCAGCCGGGTTTTCTTCAATTTTTTGACGAAGACGACGAATGTTGACATCGACGGTTTTTCGATCGCCGAAATAGTTTTCTCCCCAGACGGCATCAAGCAATTCATCCCGTGACATGACTTGATCTTCATTTTTAATGAAATGACAAAGTAAATCGTACTCTGTCGGCGTCACTTCGACATCGACGCCTCCTTTTTGGACACGCTTCGCGCCAAGATCAATCCGGAATGGTCCTGAAATCAGCTCGCGTGGTTGCTTCCGACGACGTAACGTTTCGACGCGTCGTAACAACGATTGAATCCGAGCCAGTAATTCGGCCGGGCTAAACGGCTTCGCGATGTAATCGTCCGCCCCGACACTGAGCCCCATGACTTTGTCTTCCTCACGTGTCCGCGCTGTCAACATGATGATCCCGACGACTTCATCTTGCGCCCGTGCTTGCTCGCATACAGCAAATCCATCGACTTCAGGCATCATGATATCGAGTAACATAATATCGAATGTCTCTTGTTTAAATTGTTCTAACGCTTCTCGTCCATTTTCCGCTTCACTCACTTCATACCCTGCCCGTTTTAAATTAATGACGATGAAACTTCGAATCGCGTGTTCATCCTCAGCCACTAATATTTTTGTCATGTTCGCTTCCTCCTACTTCGACTCTATTCGACGAGCGTTACGTTCGCTGCGTACTCTTCATATGATTTTGTGACATTCACGACATAAACGTAGTCAATGCCTTCTTTGATTTTCTTTTTTTGCGGACTGGCAATGTACTGATTTTTCGGAATCACTTCGATTTCGAAATCGATTCCGTTCGTCTCCTGATTGATGAAGCGGATCCGATTATCTTTTTTATCAATCGTCTCTCGCGTCGCCCAGCGCGCCGGGAAGCGCATGACGAAATTGTATTCTAAATCGATGTATTGTTCTTCTCGGAGTTCAAATCCCGATTCGAGAAAAGGCGACACGTCCAAGCCGTTCCATGTGTAATAGGCCGTGATACGCGGTTTATCCTCACCAATCGGACCACTGCTGTTTTTTGGTGTGTACTGGTGTGCAAACTCTACGATTCCATCTTTATCAACGTCTTTCGGATACGTATACATCGGTTCGATGATTTCTGCTTGATCGCCGAATGTATGCTGCACAAGCCGACCTTCGTCCAGTTGAAACAGCGCCACATGCATCGCGGCATCACGTGTAAAAGAAATGAGCAATCCTCTTTTTTTAGACACATCAATCGAATCAACTTCAAACAAATCATGATCCGCGAACAAGTCACCCTCTTTTGTCGTCAAAGACATCGCCTGGCGATCAGATGGATTTAACACATCCTTGTAGTACATCACTTTTGCCGGTCGCCCTTTTTTCAAAAGAAGCATATCTTGTTGCTGATCTTGATTTAAGTCAGCAATCGTGACTCGATCGTATGTATCTACCTTCGTAATGTCTGCCGTTGGTTGAAGGAGATTTTTTAAGAGATAAACCGTGTTCGTCTCAAGGTTCGATATACCAATCACTAATTGATTAGACGTTTTCATCGGATTCAACACAACATGCAGTTGGTCGATTGCCTTTCCTTCTGCAATCGGTCGTCGTACCTTTAATGACCAACTCTCTTGTTTACGCTCGTGAACCAATAAATGAATTTGGAAGTCTCCGTTCACTTCAGTCCGATAAAAGGTGACCGCTTCTTGATGACCGTCCTGATTCAGGTCGATCAATTCATATAACCGTGATATCGACTGGTTTCGGGGGGCGATGATTTCTGCTCGTTCCGGGAGGTCGTGCTCAATTTTTTCCTTTAATGCAGTCTCCCATTTCGGTAGGGCCGGATGCTGTAGTAAGGTCGCAGGGTGCGGCAGGCTCAGGCCACATCCTGCTAAATATAGGGTCGATAAAATAATGGCAACATATCTCATAGTGGTTGAATCCTTTCCATTCGTGCTCTAATCAAACTGTATCATACTCTTCCTAAGGAGAGTATATTGTCGAATAGGAGGCAACTTGATACGATAGAACAGATAATTGAAAGGGGCTTACACTGAATGGCTTACGAAATGATTGTGCTCGATCTTGATGATACATTGTTGACGAGCGACCATACGATCTCCAAAAAAACGAAACAGGCACTACTCGACGTACAACGTCGCGGAAAAAAAGTCGTCCTCGCGAGCGGACGACCTACTTATGCGATGACTGATTTAGCGAAGGAACTTGAACTTGAACGTTACGGAAGTTTCATCCTTAGTTTCAACGGTGCATCCATCATCAACTGTCAGACAAACGAATCACTGTTTTCGAGTACACTCAGCCCGGAAACGGTTCATGGGCTTTACGATTTAAGTCGTCGTGAAGGCATCTATATCCATACGTACGTCGGTCACGAAATTTTTACGGAGACACCGAACGAGTATACGACGCTTGAAGGTCAATTGACGGGGATGGACGTCATCACGGTACCGAACTTTAAAGCTTCCGTAACAGAGCCGGTCGTCAAATGTCTGATGCTTGCTGAAGAACAACGCTTAGCGGAAGTCGAACAACAACTTCAAGTCGAACTTGCGGGTCAACTCGCAGTCGCACGTTCTAAACCTTTCTTCCTTGAGTTCACAGAAGCTGGTGTGACGAAAGGTACGAGTTTGGAACTTCTCGCTCGTCACCTCGGTATTAAACAAGCAGACGTCATCGCCTGCGGGGACGGCAACAACGACTTATCGATGATTGAATGGGCAGGCCTCGGTGTTGCGATGGCAAATGCTGCCGATACCGTCAAAGAGCGCGCTCAGCATATGACGGCTTCAAACGATGAAGACGGCATCGCACTCGTCATCGAACAATTCATGATGGATTGAGTTTTCAGATGACGATGTGATAACTACAAAAAAGCCGAATGCCTTCCCGCACTCAAAAGGGGGAAATCATTCGGCTTTTTTAGTGAACCTCCTACCCAAAACAGAATTCCCTGTTCGTTTATCAACCGTCTAATCCTGGTTAGGATATTTTCCGTTTCATGAGATACACCAATCAATCGGTTGGCGCCCTTGTTCTTCAAGCCACTGATTGACACGCGAATAAGGCCGACTCCCAAAAAAACCACGGTTCGCCGATAACGGACTCGGATGGACCGACTCCACTATCAGATGACGCGAGGTATCAATTAATACTTTCTTACTTTTTGCATGATTTCCCCAAAGAATAAACGCAATCGGTTCCTCCTGTGCACTGAGTACTTCGATTACTCGGTCAGTAAAGGGCTCCCAGCCCTTTTTAGCATGAGATCCAGCCTTCCCATCTTCGACCGTCAACGATGTATTCAAGAGGAACACCCCTTGATCCGACCACTTTTCGAGATTTCCGGTCGTTGGTTGCGTGCATCCTAAATCGGTTACAAGTTCTTTATACATGTTTCGTAACGACGGTGGAATCTTGACCCCGTCGTTCACGGAAAAGCTTAATCCGTTCGCTTGATTAGGTCCATGATAAGGATCCTGTCCTAAAATGACGCATCGAACGGCTGACGGTGCGACCGCATCAAACGCATGAAAAATCCGATCCTTCTCCGGATAAACTGTTGTCTCTTGATAGGCCGATTGAACGAACGACCAAAGTTGTTGAAAATATTCTTTTTCTTTTTCTTCTTTTAAAATTGTTTGCCAAGCAGGATGCATACAACTTCACTCCTTTTTCGGTCTTAGGACCCTGTTTGTTTAGATGGGTTCTGCTATGATGGAAAATGAGGTGGATTAACAATGATTCAAACAACAGAACTATTCGGGTTACCGTTCGTCAATGCCACACCATCGACATGGTATACCCATATTAAAACAGTCTTACACGACAATGAAAAAGCTTTTCTTGTGACGGCAAATCCTGAGCTCGTTCTCCGCTCTTTACGTGATCCGGAATACAACGTCATCTTGAAAAAAGCGACTTTCATCACACCAGACGGCATCGGTGTGACTGCCGCCAGTAAACGTCTAGGCAACCCGTTGCAGGCGACGCTTCCTGGAATTGAAACGGCACGGGAATTGTTGCGAACGGCTGACAATTTACACAAACGTGTCTTCTTACTCGGAGGTCGACCGGAAGTCATGAAATCGTTGATTAAACAATTATCGATCCGTTTTCCGAATATCCAGTTCGTCGGGACATTTCATGGATTCGGTAAGGATCAGGAAGCTGCCGACGCCATTCGCTCTGCACAGGCTGATTTAATCCTTGTCGCGCTCGGAGCACCCAAGCAGGAGCAATGGATTGCTTCCGTTTATGATCTCGTCGATCGCGGCATCTTCATCGGGGTCGGTGGTGCCTTCGATGTTTGGTCCGGTCATAGCAAACGAGCCCCTAAAGTGTTCCGCAAACTAAAACTAGAATGGCTTTACCGTATTTCGACACACCCTCGCGGTTTCGAGAAACTGAAGGACCTCGTTTTGTTTGCATTGCTTGTTCTACGTAAAAAATCACACATCTAATCAAAAAAATCCCTTCGTCCAGTCATTCGGACGAAGGGATTTTTTTAACTTACGCGTTGACCGTTGAGAACGCACGACCTAGTTCTTTCGCTTTTGCGATTGCTTCTTCTTTGATTTCTTCTGCTTTTTCTGGGTTCATCGCCATACCTTCGATGAAGAGCGCGTCGTATTCAGTCACACCTGTGAATGCGAGTGCTTGACGGAGATAATCGTCACCGAAGTTCAAACCAGAACCTGTGTAAACGCCGCCTGTTGCTTGGATGTGGAGTGCTTTTTTACCTTCCATCAATCCTTTTGGACCTTCAGCTGTGTAGGCAAATGTTTTTCCAGCAAGAAGAACGCTGTCGATGTACATTTTGAGACGTGCCGGGAATGAGAAGTTCCACATTGGTGTAACGAAAACATATTCGTCAGCTGCCATGAACTGCTCGAGGTGTTTCGTCATTGTCCCGACTTTAGCGATTTCGACTTCTGAAAGCTCTTCACCTGTCGCGAATTTGCCCCATGCACTTAATACGTCTGTATCGATTTCTTGGACGTCTTCGCTGTAGAGGTTAAGTACTTCTACTTCTGCATTCGGGTTTGCTGCTTTATAGCTTTCAAGGAACGCTTCACCTGTTTGAAGGCTGAACGAATGTTCCGTAGATTTTGGGTTTACAGTTACATAAAGTAATTTAGTCATTTTTATTTCCCCTTTTTATTTAAAGTAATTTCTGTAACTAAACATACCAACATCATTTTCATTTGTCAATTCGTTTGATTTCAAAGTATTAACTCTATGAAAAGACAAACAAAAAAGATGAAATCTCACCTTTCGGTGACATTCCATCTAGATTGAATGGATCGGCTGGCATTACGCTTTTTCAGAATGCGTATAATTATCTGCCCGGTACCCGACTCGTTTAAGTTGATCAATCAATTGTTCTTTTTCGCTAACCGTCAAGTCGCTGAATAAGTCCATCAAAAATGCTTCATGTTTCGGGAACGTTTCTTCCATCAACGCTTGACCTGCCTCAGTCAACGTACCGAATGTGACGCGACGGTCTGTCGGGCAAGATTTGCGTGCTAGTAGTCCACGATTTTCAAGTTTATCTACTACGTAAGTGACACTTCCACTCGTCAATAAAATCTTGTCGCCGATTTGCTGGAGCGGTGTATCGCCTTTATGATACAACAACTCAAGCACACCAAATTCTGAAGGATTCAATTGATGGGTCTTGATGTCTGCTTTTACTTGTTCCGTCACAGCATGCATCGTTCGCGATAAGACTACGAGCAATTTTAGTGCTAGTTTCGAATCTGTCGCTTCCATTTTACGTTCGCCCCTCTTTATCTTGATTCGCAAATAATCATAGTCCTCTTTTTTACATTGGTCAATTGCGGTCAAAATCCTCATGCCTTCTTCCTCTTGAAATTGTTCTTGCCGTGGAACGCGTTCCATAGTCTATCGTCATGGTATACACTACTAAGGAGGTCTTCTATATGTCGCTTCATACACGACTAAAACGTCTCTACAAATGGAACGTCGCCTTCGAACTTGCGATTGAGCAGCTCGGGACGCCGACCGGTTATTACCTTTGCAAACATACCTTGATTGAACAATATCCCCATTTAACACCGGCTGAAAAAATGAAGCTTCTCGAAAGAATTACGGAGCAAATCGAACGCTCTGATTCGTCGTCCGGACCGATCACGAAGCAACACTGGATTCAACTCGAACAACAACTATCTAGCTAAGGATAGGAGGGATTTTGAATGACGAACATTCGTGACTTGGCTCACGAAGCAAACGTTTCCGTGACGACGGTTTCACGCGTCCTCAACGATCATCCTTATGTCGCTGAAGAAAAACGGCGTGCCGTCAAAGAAGCCATTTTAAAGCTCGGCTACATCAGAAATCAGACAGCTGTCCATCTCTCGACTGGACGGACGAAAACGATTGGCGTCATGTTACCGTTCGTCGACCATCCCTATCATGCCGCGATTCTTCAAGGAATCGCTAAAAGTGCCTTCGAGGACGCCTATCGCTTTTTAACGTGGCAAACGAACTATTTCGAAGAACATGAACGAACTGTTTTACGCGCGCTTGCGCAACGTGAAGTCGATGGCTTAATCATCGTCTCACACAGTCTTGCCGTCTCTGAAATTCTTTCGTACGAACAATACGGTCCAATTGTCTTTTGCGAGTTGCATGAATATGTCTCATCCGTCTATATCAATCATTACACTGCGTTTTGTAAAGGCTTGACGGCACTCCAGCAACTCGGTCACCACCAGATCGGTATTTGCCTTGGACGGGCTGATAGTACGAATAGCCGCGCCCGCAAGCAAGCCTATCACGACCTCGTCGAACCTAATTCGAATGATTGGGTGTATGAGCAAACGTTGACGATTGAAGATGGTACCCGCGTCGCCGAACATTGGCTCAGTCAGAAACAGCGCCCTTCCGCTATCATGACGACGAGTGACCACGTCGCTGCCGGACTGATCATCGCGCTCAGAAAACGAGGGTACCGTATCCCGGAGGACCTATCTGTTATCGGATTCGATGGCAGTGACCTCGCAGAAGTGCTCGATTTGACAACGATTGCGATTCCGTATGCGTTAATTGGTCAACAAGCTTTTTCGCTCGTAACGCGTGATGTCACGAATCAACCGTTACAAATCGAAATCCCGGCAACCCTTCGGATGGGGAATACTGCGGCACAGCTTCCCTTTGCCGATTGAGAATGAGAACTAAAACACCCGCTTCTTGTCTCGCACAAGAGCGGGTGTTTGTCTTGTTCTTATAAAGTTCCTGCCGCGACGTAACGCGATCCCCAATACCCACCGCGGAATGATTCTTTGACGACTTGACCATAATACGAGTTAGCATTGATCATCGTCGAACCATCGACTGCAATACCGACGTGCTGGATGCCACTGCCATGCGTGAAGAACACGAGATCCCCGGCTGCTGGTGCCGTCCGTTTCGTTGCTGCATATTGTGAGGCTGCCGTACGTGGTAAAGATTTACCGAGCGCACGGTAAACGTAACTTGTGAATCCAGAACAATCAAAGCTCGTCGGACCCGTTGCACCAAAGACATATGGACGTCCTTTTAACCCTTCAGCGACAGATACAATCGTCGCACCTGTTTTTGAGAGTCCCGCTGTTGCTTTTTTATTGTAGCTCTTCGTGTACATCGCAGCGATGTACGCTGTCTTACCTTGATAACGCAACCGATACCAGTTGTTTGAGGTTTTGCTCGTGACAGTGACTGACTGGCCGAGCTTCAGCTGACCGAGTTTCTTCCCACTGACCGTGGCTTTCGAACGGATATTCAACACATCGACTGAAACGACTACTTTTTTTACCGATGCTGCTTTGGTTGCTTGTGGGACGGAACTCCAACTGCTAACGACTAATGTCACGAGTATAAATAAACGGATCCAGAGCGATACTTTCATCTTTTACTAATCCCCTTTTAAGTAAAGTTGACGGTTATGTAAAACGAATTAAATTGTCAGATAATTTCTGTTTTTATCCTATCATTTTGATTCCATCGCTCGTGTTACAGTTTATTGACAGGAATGCCTTCCTGTAATACTTTTGTAACAAAATAAAAAAAACAGGTTATAGAACGGCTTTATGAAGCCATTCTATAATTCCTGTTTCAGAGAGGTTTTTGTTTGAAATCAATTAATCGATTGACTTCTTTTTCCGAAAACGTGCTAAGAACTCATAGACAATCGGGACTATGAGAAGTGTGAGTAACGTCGAACTCGTTAACCCACCAATGACCGTGACCCCAAGTCCTTTCGAAATCAACGCGCCGCCTTCTAGACCGAGGGCGAGTGGTGATAAGGCACCAATTGTTGCGAGTGCCGTCATCAAGATAGGACGAAGTCGTGTGCCTGCTGCATCGAGCAGGGCCTCACGTGTCGCTAGACCTTCATTTTCCTTATGAATGACACGGTCAATCAAGACGATTGCATTCGTGACAACGATTCCGATCAACATCAAGGCTCCGATTAGTGAGGAAACCGAGATCGTTTCGCCAGTAATCAATAGGGCGAGTAAACCACCGATGATTGCGAACGGAAGTGAGAACAAGATGACGAGCGGCGTCAATGCTCCACCGAAAGTCACGACAAGAACGAGATAGACGATCGCGACTGCTGCTGCCATCGCAAGACCAAGTTGTGTGAACGATTCTTGAATCTGCTCCGTCACCCCACCGACTTTGTAAGAAACACCTGTCGGAAGGTCAATTGTTTTGACAGCATCGTCAATTGCTTGTGATGCTTCCGTCGCTTTATCTGTTTTCAGTTCTGCCGTCACGGTTGCGACGAGTTTCCCGTCTCGTTCATTTAACGAGTCCGGTGTCGTGCCTTTTTTGACAGAGACGAAATCAGATAACTTTTTAACACCGAGCGGCGTCGTGATATCGGCTTCTTCTAAATCATCAATCGAGTCGTACGTCGTTTGTTCGTTTGGTACGATGACGTCCAATTCTTTCCCGTCTACTTTTATAGTAGAAAGTGGTTTTTCGACGCCTTGCACGTTAGCGATTCCTTGCGCGAGTTGGGCTGTCGACACACCGAACTCGGCAGCTTTTTGTTGGTCGACTTCAAACGTGTACTGCGTATATGAATCTTTTAAGTCGGTCGTTACCTTCCGAACGTATTTTGATTCACCTTCGATTGCTTTAACGAACTTCGGTGTGATCGTTTCTAGATCTTCGATTGAATTCGCGAAGACTGAATACGAAACACCAGATGAACCGGCACCACCACTGAAGTCTTGTTCTTTCCATTCTCCAGTCGGGATGGCTTCATTCAAGTCTTTCACTGCCTGTTGTTTCACGTCTGCGAATTCCTCTGTATCTGGATCATACTGGGCGATGAAGACCGCTTGTTTCGTATTTCCCGGATTAAGTGGATTTTCGCCTCCTACCGTGAACTGGAGATTGTCGATATTCTTTTGTTTATCAAAATAAGCTTCAGCTTGATCCGCTGCCTCAAGCGAGTCATCAAGCGTTTGACCTGGTTCCGGATTATACGTCACATAAAACGTTTTTTCACTCTCTTGATTCAAGAAGTTGACCCCAATCGCCGGTACGAGAGCAAAGCTTCCGACAAGCATTAAGACTGCAAGACCGAAGACGATTAATTTATGGTTCAAGGACCAGTTCAACACGCCACGGTACCAGCTCGCTAATTTCCCGCCATCTTCTTTTTCCGGTTTCGGTGCTTTCCCACGTTTGAACAGTGAGTCAGCAAACATCGGTACGACTGTTACGGCAACAATCAGCGATGCGAATAATGCAAAGACAACTGTCAGTGCGAACGGCAGGAACAGTTCACCAACAAATCCTGTTACGAACCCGAGTGGTAAGAAAACAGCAATCGTCACGATTGTTGATGATGCGACCGGAATGAACACTTCACGTGTTGCATCGATGATTAAGGCTTTACCTTTAAGTTTTTCGCCGGGATCCGTTAAGCGACGATAAATATTTTCGATGACGACGATCGAATCATCGACGACACGACCGATTGCGACCGTCATCGCACCAAGTGTCATGATGTTCAACGAGATATCCATCTGTTTCAAGACAAGAATCGCCATCAGTAACGACAACGGAATCGAAATGACTGCAATGATTGTCGATTTAAAGTTGCGTAAAAATAAAAGGATGATGATGATCGCAAATAATGCACCAATCAAGGCTTTACTGATCATCGTTGAGACAGACTCTTCAATCGGTTTTCCTTGGTCGAGTGTGACTGACGTTTTGACCGATCCGTTTTCTTTTTCAAAATCTTGAATCGTTTCTTTGACGGCAGTGACGACATCGACGGTATTCGCATCCTGTGATTTCGTCACTTGAATTCCGATTGAACGTTCACCGTTCGACCGCGAAATCGATTCTTCGATTCCTTTATCTTCTACTTTTGCGAGCTCAGACAATTTAACAGTCGGGACTTGTGTTGGTGTTGGCGCTTGTCCTTCTGTTGGTGCTTGTCCTTCTGTTGGCGCTTGTGGCGTCGTCGGAGCTTGTGAAGGAGCTGCCGGTGTATCGCTTGCTGCCTGTTGCGGCGTATAAGGCAAACGAAGATTTTTTAATTCCGTGACCGTCGTAGCTTTTCCATCAAGCACAACAGCTTGCTCTTTGTCACCAAGCTCGTATAAGCCGAGTGCTAAACGCGAATCATTCGCTTGAATCAGTTGCTTGACGTTATCTTCTGTCAATCCATATTGCTGTAGCTTTTCATCATCGAATCGAATTTCAATCCGACGAATCTCTTGCCCAGCGATTTGAACCGTTTGAGCGCCTTCGATCCCTTCAAGTTTCGGTTGAAGTTCTGTCTCGACGAGCTTCGTCAACTCGGAGAGTGAACGTTTTTCGTCTGATACTGCGAAACCGACAACGGGGAAAGCATCGAATGAAATCCGTGAGACATTTGGTTCTTGCGCGCCTTCTGGTAATTCAACATTCGCTAATGCTTCTTTGACTTGTTGTTCTGCTTCATCCATATCCGTACTGAAGCTGTAGTCGATTTGTAGATTTGAGGCGTTTTGGAAAGATGTCGATCGGACCGTCTCGACGCCTCCTAGATTTTCGACCTTACTTTCGAGTTCTCGACTGACTTCATCAAGGACTTGTTCAGGCGTCGCCCCTGGATAAATCGTCGTTACCGAAACAGTCGGTGTCGTAATGTCTGGTAGCGTTTCGAGTTTCATCGTCGTTCCTGCATAAATCCCAGCGACGGTGATGATGATCGTCAGCAACCAAAGAGCAAATTTATTATTCACTGAAAATTGAATGATACGCTTCATGGTAATTATTCGCCTTCTCTCTGTTTTTTATTTCATATTTACTCTTTATCTGAAGCTTGGTCGATTTCGCGCGCCCGTTTTAATAGACGCTCGACCAATTGTTGACGCTCTGCTTTTGACGGCTGAGCGAACTTAAAGTGCTCCGACATTTTCAACCCATCTAATACGAATCGAATCATCATCGCTTCGACCGGATCAGCGCTCTCCATCAATTGATTAAAGAACTGATTAACTTGCTTTTTTCGTTCTTCGACAAACGCTTCATTTTCTTTCAAGAACGATAACAAAAACAAGACCGTATCGATATCCAAGTGAAACTCTTCCTCGTGATTCGCTTGTAACGTGACAAACGCTTCCATCTGACCTAAACCTTGATCCAGATATTCTTGATACTGCTTAAACTGACGGGATTCTTGTTCTTCAATCACACCCATCAGCAACTCTTCTTTAGAAGCGAAATGATACAATAAGCCACCCTTAGAAACATTCGCTTGTTTCGCGACTTCTTCTAACGTCAATTGCGGAAACCCACGGCTCATCATGACTTGAACAGTCGCGTCAGTGATTCGCCGTCTCGTTTCTAACGCTTTCGCACTAACCATACGTTACCTCCTTTCTTTTACTATACCGTCCAGACGGTTTATTTCTTCACTATACGAATTTTCATTTGATAATGCAACCGTCAATGCATGTTTCACGTGAAACGTTTTCAATTTTTACGAAAAAAGACACATTCTCGTCTGAACCGTGACGGAATATGCCTAAAGTCGTTCGATTTACGCTTCGCGTGCACTCTCACTTAATGCCGCTCGCATTATTTTCTTCAATTCATGCGTACGTAACACTTGAACCCCACGATCAGTTGGTCCACCCTCCGCCGCGACATCATCAATCAATGCCTCAGTCGGTCGATCGTCTTGAAGCAAAAGTTCGGCCGACCCTTTCATTGCTTGGGCGATGATCCGTCGCGCTTGTTGTGCTTCAAATCCGGCTTCCGTCAAAACAGGAGTCATCGCACCTACGATTTCATAGAAGAAAGCCGGACTGCAGCCAGCAGCAGCCATTAAGAACGGCATAGTCGTTTCATCCGTTTCTACCACCTCACCGACGCGTAGAAAAAGTTCCGTCGCCAATTGTTTTTGTTCCATCGCTACTTGATGACCGAACCAAAGCCCTGTCATCCCTGTCCGAAAAGCGACCGGTGTATTCGGCATCGCACAGACTGCACCGCAACCTGATATCTGTTCAATTTCATCCGGTGTGATATGTGCTGCGACAGAAACAAGCAGTTGATTCGTCCACTCATGACGCTCTACGTATTCCAGTACGCCGTCAGGTTGCATGGCTAAGACGACGATATCGAATGACTCGATATTCTCTTCTTCAATGATTTGAACACCATGTTCATTAGCGAGCTCTGATAAACGCTTACGATCTGCACGATTCGTCATCGTAATTGATTCGGGCGCAATTCCTGAATCAATCCATCCTTTGACCAACGATTCACTCATCGATCCTGCACCAACCATTAAAATGTTCATAACGTTCCTCCCACAACAAAAAAGGACCTGTTGTGCCAGGTCCTTTTCGTATTTTCCTTTTTAATTATACACGAAGTTCCAAGTCTTCGACAGCGACGACACGAAGCCCTTTTTCGTTCAATTTCTTCACGATTTTATTTTTTGTTTTCTCATCACAATCAAGCGGAAGGGTAATGAGAACACGACGCATGACACTACTTTTGGCATCAAGTGTCATGAGACTAGCAACCGTCGAGTATTTGTTGACGATTTTTGCGATTTTTTCAAGAGCACCTTTTTGTTCACTCAGTGCGATCGTCAACACGTAACTTCCTGAATCACGATTCCATGCCTCTTCCAACATCCCAAGCATTTTCCCGTGCGGTAAAATACCAAAGAATTGACCGTCATCATTTAGTACGGCGATGTATGGTAATTCTTTGATCGAAAAGAAGACTTCAAAGAAATTGCTTGCTGTATAGATGAATTTTGATGTGTTCTTAATGAGTGTCATGACATTGTCATCTAAACTGCCACCATTCATCCCATGGCGATAAATATGCATTTTATAGATATTTCCTTTAAATTCTTGACCTGACTGGTCGAGTACAGGTACGCAACGATATCCTGTATCTTCTAACGTCTTTAACGCTTCACGAAGCGTTGCCGTCTCTGAAATCTTGATACATTGGTGTTTTGGTATACATAAACTTTGCACGAGCATACAAAACGTCCTCCTCTATTTCACTTTATATTGTAACCTACTTCTTTATCCTTTGTACTTATTCGTTCTGTTATACATTTTTCCTGCTTCTCTTCTATTCCCTACTATTACAATAACAAAAACACAGATAAAACCCATTGAATACAAAGAAAATAGTCTTGAAAAATCTTTATCCAGATTATTTATTAATTTATCAACCCTATTAACTTTAAGTTTTATTAAGTTTTCGTAAACGCGGTACATAGTTGTATTCTTTTACAATAACGTCTGATACAATCGAACTCGTGAAGTTACTTCACTATTCTATTCTTGTTCTTAATATGGAGGCAGAAGAAATGTTTAGTAAAAAACAAGATCCATTCGCAGTGAAATTATCCGAGATTGCCGGACACTTGCAACAGACGTCTCAGTTTTTCGTTGATTTTAAAATCAATGGTATTGCGGACGTTAAAGAATTCGCGCATAAAGTCAAAGACTTTGAAACGGCTGGTGACGACTTGATGCACCAATTGATCATCGACTTGAACAATGCATTCATCACACCGATTGATCGCGAAGACTTGCTTGCACTCGCGAACTCACTGGATGATGTACTCGATGGATTTGAAGAATGTTCCGCGATTTTTGAGATTTATAACATCGTCCGTGCCGACGAACATATGATTAAATTCGTTGATGAGATTCATATCGCCGTCAACGAACTCGCTTTAGCGATGGACCTTCTTGTCGCACGTAAGCTTCAACCGATGCGTGAACATGTCATCAAAGTAAAAGAACAAGAAACGATTTGTGACGACTTACGTCGTAAATCAATCAAAGCATTGTTCGCGACTGAAACTGATCCAATTAAAATCATTCAATATAAAGAAATCTATGAATCGCTCGAATCAATCGCCGATTACTGCCAGGACGCAGCAAACGTCATTGAAACGATCATCATGAAAAACGCATAAGTGAGGAGCTAACGAGATGGATAGTCTGTTTATCATCACCGCTATAATCGTGATTCTCGCACTTGGCTTCGATTTCATTAATGGTTTCCACGATACGGCGAACTCGATCGCGACTTCAGTGTCGACTCGTGCATTGAAACCACGTCACGCCATTATCCTTGCTGCGACGATGAACTTTTTAGGGGCAATCACATTTACTGGAGTCGCTAAGACGATTTCCGGGGACATTGTTGACCCGTCAACACTAGAACACGGAAGTTATGTCGTCATCGCTGCTCTCCTCTCTGCGATTGCTTGGAATCTATTGACGTGGTACTTCGGTATTCCGTCCAGTTCTTCGCATACGTTGATTGGTTCGATTGCCGGTGCTGCGGTTGCTTCAGTCGGATTCGGCGGTATTGAAACAAAAGGCTTCTTAAAAATCGTCCAAGCCTTATTGATTTCGCCAATCCTTGCTTTTACACTCGGTTTTCTCGTCTACGGCATTTTTAAAGTAGTTTTCAAAAAAGGGAACTTGGCGAAGACGAATCGTCGCTTCCGTCATATGCAGATTGCGACTGCAGCCCTTCAATCATATACACACGGAACGAATGATGCGCAAAAAGCGATGGGGATCATCACCCTCGCCCTGATTTCTTCTGGTTTTCAGACCGATCATGATGTGGCCCTTTGGGTAAAACTCTCTTGTGCCATCGCGATGGGACTCGGGACGTCTGTCGGTGGATGGCGGATCATCAAAACAGTTGGTGGTCAAATCATGAAAATTCGTCCTGTCAACGGCGTAGCGGCTGACTTGACGTCTGCTGCCATCATCTTTGGTGCGACGGCGATTCACCTTCCTGTATCAACAACGCATGTGATTTCCTCTGCCATCATGGGTGTCGGAACATCGCATCGTAAAAAAGGCGTTAAATGGGGTACGGCTAAACGAATGCTGATCACATGGGTCATCACATTACCGATTTCGATGGCATTCGCCGCTCTGATTTATACGATTCTTGATTTTCTTTTCATTAAATAGTCTCGTCCCCCACTCGTTCATTTGAGGTGGGGGTTTTACTTACACTTCATAAGTTGCCGCAGTTGTCGCTCTGGTCATAATTCGCTATGATGAGAAAAAGAAGTAGCGCTATTTTATTAGGAGGAATTCCAAATGACAAAACGTAAAGCATTAACGATTGCTGGTTCTGACACGAGTGGCGGAGCCGGTATCCAAGCAGACTTAAAAACGTTTCAAGAACTTGAAGTCTACGGCATGAACGCGCTGACAGTCATCGTCGCGCAAGATCCTGATCAAGCTTGGCACCATGCGGTTTATCCAATCGATGCAGAACTCGTCCGGACACAAATCCATACGGTCTTCGGAGGAATCGGTGTCGATGCAATGAAAACGGGGATGCTTCCGACTGTCGAAATCATCGAAGTCATTGCTGAAAAAATTAAAGCATCAGGCGTTAACAACGTCGTCATCGATCCGGTCATGGTCTGTAAGGGTGAAGATGAAGTACTCAACCCGGATACAGCGAATGCCTTACGTGACATTTTGACACCGCTCGCGACAGTCGTCACACCGAACGTTTTCGAAGCGGGACAATTGTCTGGTCTTGGAAAAACACCTTCGACGATTGACGAGATGAAACTTGCAGCAGCACGGATTCATGAAAAAGGTGCACAATATGTCCTCGTTAAAGGTGGCAGCAAGATTGATCACCCTCGAGCAGTTGACGTGCTTTATGATGGGAAAGAGTTTATCCTAATTGAGGATGAACGCATTGAGACACCATATACGCACGGGGCAGGATGTACGTATTCTGCAGCGATTACAGCAGAACTCGCTAAAGGCGCTTCGGTCGAAGAAGCTGTCCGAACTGCCAAATCGTTTATCACAGCAGCGATTCGTAACTCATTCCGTTTGAATGAATATGTCGGTCCGACTGATCATGCTGCACATCGTACAGTTAAGTCTTAACACGTTCAGGAAGTCCGCGCAGTGATTCGCGGGCTTCTTTCTGTATTCGAAGGGAGAGATACTATTGCAAACACTTGATTTAAAGGTCGTTCAACAGTACATTGACGATCATGCGAACACACCACTTTACGTCCATGTCGAAACAACGAACGGTGCGTATGCGACGCACCAAGACCCGACGTTCCACAGTGCGGGGATGTTTTTCCGCAATGCGGAAATCACATACGAACGCGGCTTGATCACAGGAAACGGTCCATACCGGATTGGTCTTAAACTTGCCCACGGATGGCTATACGGTGAAGGATTAACCGATTATGAATTCGCGGGAGAGCAACTCTTGATCGCAGGACATGATGTCGAAGGCCGCCTCGCGATTGCTTTTGAGCTCAGTCCGACACCATTCGCTCAAGGCGCAGAGGAGGTAGAATGATGGCTTACAATGAACACGATCACCTGCTCGTCATCTTCCCTCACCCGGACGATGAAGCATTCAGCTCGGCCGGGACAATCATCGAGCATGCAACGAACCGCGGACCTGTTACGTACGCCTGTTTGACGCTCGGTGAAATGGGACGCAACATGGGACGTCCCGTCTTTACGAACCGGGAACAACTCGCGACGATCCGCAAACGTGAATTAATCGCAGCAGCTGAAAAAATGCAGATTACCGATCTTCAAATGTGGGGATTACGGGATAAGACGGTCGAATTCGAAGATGAAGCAGCACTCGCTGAACGGATTGGACAGTTGATTCAAAAAACACGTCCGACTCGCGTGATTTCATTTTATCCGGGCTATGCCGTCCATCCGGACCACGAAGCAACAGCACGTGCTGTCGTTCGTGCCCTTCGCGCAATCGACGAAGCCGATCGTCCTGAATTTCTTGCCGTCGCTTTTGCGAACAACACAAAAGACGAACTTGGCGAAGGTACGTTCATTCATGATGTCAGTGCATATACGGATCAAAAAGTTGCTGCACTTGAAGCCCACGCTTCTCAAACAGGTGGACTGATGAAGGTCATTTCGGAAGACTCGAACATCCGGGACCTCCTTGTCAAAGAACGCTATTACCACTATCCATTATAATGAAGAACCTCGAAACGACTCCGACGTCGTTCGAGGTTTTTTTCGTAGAACAAAAGATTCACACGACTCAAGACGCTGACTCTGCGCGCTTTTCCCTGCAGGCGTCACAGGAGGCTGAATCTTTTGAAACCCGCAACGATTGACGCGAGAAAGAGTCGACTTTTTTTCTCCCGTCTGCTAGTGTGAATAGTTGAGACTGTGTCTCCGGAGTTCGTAACCTCCTCCGTCACAAAAACTAGGAATGGAAGTGTAAACTATGAAAAATGAACGTGCTCTTGTCGTCTTCAGCGGCGGCCAAGACTCGACGACTTGTCTGTTTCAGGCACTCGCGAACTATTCCGAAGTCGAAGTCGTTACCTTCAACTACGGACAGCGTCATGCCGAGGAACTCGAAGTCGCGCGAACGATTGCAGCAGAACTTGGTGTCAAACACCATGAGCTCGATCTCTCACTCCTCAGTCAACTCACAAGCAATTCATTGACCGATCACACTCAAACAATCACGACGAACGAAGATGGACTTCCTTCTACATTCGTAGATGGCCGAAACCATCTGTTCTTATCTTTCGCAGCCGTCCTTGCTAAGGGACGTGGCATCCGCCATATCATCACGGGTGTATGCGAAACTGATTTCTCCGGATACCCGGATTGTCGTGACTCCTTCATCAAGTCACTTAACGTGACACTCAACCTCGCGATGGATTATCCATTCGTCATTCACACGCCACTGATGTGGCTCGATAAAAAAGAAACATGGGCGCTAGCCGATTCGCTAGATGCTTTTGATTTCGTCCGTGAACGGACACTGACGTGTTATAACGGCATTATCGGAGATGGTTGCGGCGACTGCCCAGCTTGTGAATTACGGAAAAAAGGCTTAGACGCCTACATCGAGGAGGGAACTACCCATGAAATTCAACTATGAAGCACCTGAAACTGTCGAGCGCCCGACCGGCGACTCGCTCATCTATACAAAATCACGCGTCATGATCGTCAAAAAATTGACGTTTGATGCTGCCCATCACCTGTATGACTACGATGGAAAATGCCGTGCTTTGCATGGGCATACGTATCACGTCGATCTCGGAATCAGTGGATTCCTGGACCACCGCGGGATGACACTTGACTTTGGTGACCTGAAAAAAATCTTCAAAGAACATCTCGAACCGTTGCTCGACCACCGTTATTTAAACGAATCGCTTCCCTATATGAATACGACGGCTGAAAACATGTCGGCCTGGATTTTTGAAACGCTCGGACAGCATTTACCGGACGAACGCGGTCTTCGTGTCGAATTCGTCAAGTTATATGAGACACCGACTGCATTCGCTGAAGTCCGTCGCGAATGGATGAATGAAGCATGAGTCAACTGAAAAAAATACCAAAGATTCCTGTGCTTGAAATTTTTGGTCCAACGTTTCAAGGAGAAGGTCGTTCGATCGGACAAAAAACAATGTTCGTCCGGACAGGCGGATGCGACTATTCATGTGCCTGGTGTGATTCTGCCTTTACCTGGGACGGATCAGAAAAACCGGACCTTCTGACGGCAGAAGATATCCTGACGCGTCTCGATGCGCTCGGCTCGTATGGGCACGTGACGATTTCCGGGGGGAATCCATTGCTCCACGCATCGATCGGTACGCTCGTCGACGCCTTGAAGGTACGTGGCATCACGATGTCCGTCGAAACACAAGGTTCGTATTGGCAAAACTGGTTACTCGATATCGAAGACGTCACCATCAGTCCGAAGCCGCCATCAAGCGGCATGACGGTCGATTACGATCGGCTCGACGTCTTCTTCAAACGTCTCCCTGAACTGCAACGTGCTGTCAAAATCGTCATCTTCGACGAAGCGGACCTCGACTTCGCAGCAGCGATTTCTGAACGATATGCGTTAAAAACACTGTATCTATCACTCGGTAATCCGGATCCGGCGGAAGAAGGTACGATTGCTCCGCGGATGTTGTCCGACTTAAAAACTTTATGGGAACGCGTCGCACAAGATGAACGATTTAATCATGCCCGTGTTCTACCACAACTGCACGCCCTCGTTTTCGCGAACGATCGTGGCGTTTAAAAAGGAGTTCTATTCATGCGCCCAGAAGATTTAAACGACTTATCTCTACTCGGTCAAAAGGCCGTCCCTTATATTTTTGAATATCAACCGGAAGTGCTTGAGGCGTTCCCGAACCGTCACCCGGAGAACGACTACTTCGTTAAGTTCAATGCGCCGGAATTCACGAGCCTTTGCCCGATCACGAATCAACCGGACTTTGCGACCATCTATATTTCGTACATTCCTGACGAAAAACTCGTCGAGTCGAAATCATTGAAGCTTTATCTCTTCAGCTATCGTAATCACGGGGATTTCCATGAGAACTGCATCAATGTCATCGGAAAAGACCTCGTCAAATTGATGGAGCCGCGCTACCTTGAAGTCTGGGGGAAATTTACACCACGCGGTGGCATCTCGATTGATCCGTATTATAACTACGGAAAACCCGGTACAAAATACGAAAGAATGGCAGAACACCGTTTGTTCAACCATGATCTTTATCCAGAAACGGTCGATAACCGTTAATCCGAAAACCATCAAAAAAAGCCAAATTCCTGACGTGATCATTTCACGAGAATTTGGCTTTTCTTCTATCTAATCGACTGTGTATGAACGTCAGCTCGATGGTAAATCCACGATTTTTTCTCGTTCTGCCTGAGCATGAATCGCTTCTGCTGACCAAATATGTCGTAAGAGGTGCTCATAAGGAACGCCCAGCGCCTTCGCTAAGCGATCAATCATCGAAACGGACGGATGCGCGATACTTGACTCAATCCGTTGAATCATCTCAAACGTTGTTTCCGTCATAAGCGCAAGCTTTTCTTGGTCGATGTTCTGTCGCTCACGTAATGTTTGGATACGCTCTCCATAATTCGCAAGTGGATTCATCGCTTGATTCATGAGTTTTCAGTCTCCTTTATCGTCTCCCAGCTACTCCTACCCGATGCTACTTTTAGTTTATTCCCGCTTTTCATTTTCAAAACACATTTTAGTTTAATGTTTTTCACTATATGAAATATAATTTCAAATTATTCATTAAAAAAGACTAGCTTTTTAAAAGGTTATCGCTTACAATTTTAAATGCAAACGGTTGCATTAATCGCTTACATATTTGCACAATAAAGAGAAAATAGTCTGTCTGAGGAGTGAGAAAACATGCGTAAAACAATTTCATTCGACTTTTGGCAAAAGCTCGGAAAAGCTTTAATGGTTGTCATTGCAGTTATGCCAGCTGCCGGAATCATGATTTCAATCGGAAAATTAATCGGGATGTACGGTGGCGATATCACCATTGTGCAAACGATTGCAAGAATTGTTGAAGATCTCGGTTGGGCCATCATTACGAATCTCCACGTCCTCTTCGCCGTCGCGATCGGTGGTTCATGGGCTAAAGAACGTGCCGGTGGTGCCTTTGCCGCATTACTCGCGTTCATTTTAGTCAACCGCGTAACGGGTGCAATCTTCGGTGTCAATTCAACGATGCTCGCTGATCCGAAAGCAACGGTTAGTTCGTTACTCGGATCTGACTTGATCGTAAAAGATTATTTCACTTCTGTACTCGGTGCACCCGCTCTTAATATGGGCGTTTTCGTCGGAATCATTTCTGGTTTCCTCGGTGCCGTTCTCTTTAATAAATTCTATAACTTCAGCAAATTACCAGATGCACTGGCCTTTTTCAACGGCAAACGGTTCGTCCCATTCGTCGTCATCGGTGGTTCCGTCGTCGCAGCATTTGTTTTATCGCTCGTCTGGCCGTTCGTCCAAGGCCTCCTAAACGATTTCGGTCGTTGGATTGCGACGTCACGTGATACAGCCCCAATCATCGCCCCATTCGTTTACGGAACGCTCGAACGTCTCCTACTGCCATTCGGTCTTCACCATATGTTGACTGTGCCGATGAACTATACGGAACTCGGCGGAACGTATAAAATTCTGACGGGTGCTGCACAAGGCTCGACAGTAGCCGGGCAAGATCCACTTTGGCTCGCCTGGGTGACCGATCTCGTCAACTTAAAGCAAGTCGGTAACACACAAGGCTATAACGACTTACTCAACAGCGTCGTTCCTGCCCGCTTCAAAGAAGGACAGGTCGTCACGTCACTTGCTTCTTTGATTGGTGTCGCAGTCGCGATGTATATGTCGGTCGACGAAGATAAAAAGAAAGCATACAAACCCGTCTTCCTGTCTGCCGGTCTCGCTGTGTTCTTGACAGGTGTCACGGAGCCAATCGAATTCATGTTCATGTTCATCGCACCTGTCCTGTACGTCGTCTACGCTGTCTTGACGGGTGTCGCGTTCGCACTTGCTGACGTCATGCACCTTCGGATCCATGCATTCGGGGCAATTGAACTCTTGACTCGGATTCCATTGATCGCGAAAGCTGGTCTGATCGGTGATTTGTTACGTTTCATCGGAGTCTGCGTGTTCTTCTTCTTCCTCAACTTCTTTACGTTCCGCTTTGTCATCAAGAAGTTTAACTACGCGACACCAGGTCGTAACGGAAACTACCTCGATGACATCGTCGTCAAAGAGGACGGGACAAGTGAAGTCGCTGCAACTGTCGTCGCTGACGGTTCGCAAGCAGCACGCATCATCGAACTGCTCGGTGGTCAACAAAACATCGAAGACGTCGATGCCTGCATGACACGTTTACGCGTCACGGTCAAAGATCCAAGCCTCGTCGCAAAAGAACAAGACTGGAAAGCGAATGGCGCACTTGGTCTTATCCTAAAAAATAACGGCGTGCAAGCCATCTATGGTCCGAAAGCGGATGTCTTGAAGTCTGATATCCAAGACCGGATTGGCGCATAAACCAGACGAATTAGGGTAAATAAAAAAAGGTGGAGCTCATCCGTGAGTTTCACCTTTCTTTATTCAGAATCAACACTCAGGAGGAACGACAGATGCGCCTACTCACACTCAATTGCCATTCCTGGCAAGAAGAACACCAGCTTGAAAAAATCAATCAAATCGTCGCTCAAATCATCCAACAGGATTATGATGTCGTCGCCTTACAAGAAGTAAGCCAATTAATGGATACACCAATCGTTTATGGTGCAATCCGTGAAGATAATTTCGTCTACATGATTCAACAAGCACTTAAAGAACGTGGGCATGACTATGAATTCGTTTGGGACTTCTCGCACATCGGATACGATGCGTACGAAGAGGGACTCGCCCTCTTGACGAAACATCCGATTTTGAAATCCGATTCGTACTATGTCAGCCGAAGCCAAGATACGATGGACTGGAAGTCACGCAAAATCGTCCGCGCGACGATTGATGTCGATGGAACACAAATTACGTTCAACTCTTGTCATCTCGGTTGGTGGGAAGATGCCGACGAACCGTTCAGCGAGCAGTTCAATCATTTGATTGCTCGGATGGATCCACTCGAATGGACCCTCTTCTTAGGTGACTTCAACAATGATGCCTTTGAACGGGAGACCGGTTACGATTATATGGTTGAACGGGGTCTCCATGATCTGTTCCTTCTAGCGGAAGAGACGGTTGGTGTCGAAACCGTCGAAGGTAAGATTGACGGTTGGGAAGAGAACCAGCATGGCTTACGGATTGATTTAGTGCTCTCGAATCGCAAAATTGATGTCGCGCGTGTCGGTGTGACGTTTGACGGAGTACTGGCGCCAATCGTTTCCGATCACTTTGGTGTCGAAGTCGATATCGCGATTCAAAAAGATCCAATTTGACTGTTGACAACGCTTTCTTTTTTGCTTTATGATAAAGCCAACAAGCAAATAGTGCGGATTGTGACAGTACGGCTGGCAAGACCGATGCAACACCTAGAACGTTTAGGTGTTGTTCGGTCTTGCCTTTTTTTGTGGGCTGACCAGTCGCACACCTTTCCTAAAAGGAGGAATTCAAATGGATTACAAAAAAACAGCTGCGCAGGTCCTTACCCTTGTCGGTGGTCGTGAAAATATCATCACAGCAGCGCATTGTGCGACACGTCTCCGTCTCGTCCTTCATGACGAATCGAAGGTCGATCAAGCGGCACTCGAAGATCTTGACGGCGTCAGTGGTGCTTTCTCGAGTTCAGGTCAATATCAAATCATTTTTGGGACCGGGACCGTCAACAAAGTATTCGCGGAGTTCGCTCCCCTCGCTGGTGTCAACGTCAATGGTGAAGAATCAGTCGACGTGAAGAAAGCAGCTTCCCAAAAATTAAATCCGTTCGCGCGCCTTGCCCGGTCGCTTTCAAATGTCTTCGTACCATTGATTCCGGCAATCGTCGCCGCCGGTCTTTTGATGGGCTTACTCGGAATGATTAAAGCCTTCGGTTGGGTCGACGGGGCTTCACCGATCGTCCAACTGCTTGACATGTTCTCGTCTTCCGCTTTCATCATCTTACCGATTTTGATCGGTTTCTCTGCCGCGCGTGAGTTCGGTGCCAATCCATATCTCGGTGCGGTCATCGGTGGAATCATGACGCACCCTTCTCTGCTCAACCCTTGGACACTCGGAAACAGTGAACCGGAAGTGATGCGCTTCCTTGGGATGAACATCGAACTGATTGGTTATCAGGGGACGGTCTTCCCTGTCCTCTTAACGGTTTGGGTCATGGCGAAAATTGAGCAGCAAGTCCGTAAACGGACACCGGAAACACTTGATTTGTTAGTCACACCGTTCGTGACGATTCTCGTCACAGGATTCCTTGCCCTCATCGTCATCGGACCACTTGGTACATTGCTCGGTAAAGGAATTTCATTCGTACTCGTCTTCTTCTATGAACAATTTTCGGTCGTCGCCGGTCTTTTGTTCGGTGGTCTCTACTCAACGATTGTCATCACAGGAATGCACCATAGTTTCCATGCGATTGAAGCGGGACTCATTGCTGATAAGAGCATCGGGAAAAACTTCCTGTTACCCATCTGGTCGATGGCGAACGTCGCGCAAGGCGGAGCCGGTCTTGCTGTCTACTTCATGACGAAAAACGTTAAATTAAAAACGCTCGCTTTACCCTCTGCCTTCTCGGCATTTCTCGGTATTACGGAACCGATTATCTACGGGGTGAATCTCCGACTCGGTAAACCGTTCATCGGTGGTGCGATCGGTGGCGCAATCGGCGGTGGCTACGTCGTCTTGACGCAAGTCGCTGCAAACGCTTATGGTTTGACAGGCATACCGATGATTGCAATCGTCGCTCCACTTGGTGCTTCGAACTTAATCAACTACCTTGTCGGTTTTGCGATTGCTGTCGCGACAGCGTTCATCGCGACTGTCATCCTCATGCGTCTTGATGCACGAAAACAAAAACAAACCGATTTAGCCGCTTAAGTAAAAAAGACATGCGACCCTCTCGAGTATACTCGTCGGGTCGCATTTGTCGGTTTTGTTCTGAGCACTGTTACCCGTATAATAAAGGGAGAAGGGAGGAGTCAGACTGATTATTCATAAAGTACTCAACAACAATGCCATCGTCACAAAAGAACAAGGACAAGAACGCATCATCATGGGACCGGGGATCGCTTTCGGTAAAAAGAAAAAAGATCCCGTCGATCCCTCGAAAATCGAAAAGATGTTCATTCCCTCGTTCGAAAATGCTGAACTGTTTAAAGAAATCTTAACGACGACCCCATTAGAAATCATTGATTTGTCCGAACAAATCATTTCTTATGCGGAAGGCGAACTTCAGACACCTTTTCATGATTATATCCATGTCAGTCTGACGGATCACCTCGCCCATGCCGTTCGCTTAGCACGTGAAAATCTTGTCGTCCACAATCGGCTCGCGGAAGAAATTCGCTTGTTATATACAGCCGAGTACAAAATCGGTGCATGGGCGGTTGCGCAAATCGAACAGACACTTGCTGTTGTATTACCAAAGGAGGAAGCCGCGAACATCGCACTTCACCTCTTTAACGCCCGCCAACAGCATCCGAATATGGCGACGGCACTACAAACTGCTACTCTGTTGAACGAATTACGTGAACAAATCGAGAGTTTCTTTGGTCAAACGATCGAAACGACTTCCATGACGTATTACCGATTCTTCACACATATGAAACTTGTCCTCGCCCGGATTGAGCAGGGACAGACACTCCACGATATGGATGATGTCATTTTATCTGCTGTCAAAACACGTTACACGGATGCGTTTCGTTGTGCAGAAAGTATGGCCGCTTGGCTCGAACAGGAATTAAAAACGACCGTCCCCGACTCTGAAGTTGGCTATATGGCACTTCATGTCGAACGGATTCGACCGGATTCAGAAAGGAGCGAACTATGATGAAAATTTTTAGTCTTGGAGAAGCATTAATCGATTTGATTCCACTCGATGACAGCAATACGACGTTCCAAAAAAATCCCGGCGGTGCTCCCGCCAATGTCGCCGTCGGACTTGCCCGCCTTGGCGCCGACAGTTATTTTCTCGGTGCTGTCGGGGATGACTCGATGGGGCATTTCTTGAAAGATACACTCCACCACTATGGGGTCAAGACGGATCACATCGTTCTTGACGCAACGAATAAAACGGGGCTTGTCCTCGTCACAAATGCTAAAAACGGCGAACGGTCCTTTGAATTCATCAACACGTATCGTGCCGATATGAGCTTTCATGAACAAGATGTTCCGGACGCACTGGCGGAAGCCGATTTACTTCACATCGGTTCGATTTCCTTAATCTCCGGTGATGCCGTCGCAGCAACACGTCGTGCCATCGCGCTCGCAAAAGAGCATCAGGTCCCGATTTCTTACGACCCGAACCTCCGCGAATCGTTATGGTCGAATCTCGATGTCGCCCGGATGACGATTCAGTCCGTCCTGCCTGACGCGCAAATCGTTAAGTTAGCAGAAGAGGAATTGACCTTCTTGACCGGCCAAACGAACCTGGACGAAGGGGCAGCCGAACTGCTCGCTGAATACCCGATCCAGTTGCTCGCCGTCACACGGGGCAGCAAGGGATCCTTACTCTATACGAATCGTGCGATGGCAGAGATCAACGCGATTTCGGTGGATGCCGTCGATACGACCGGAGCAGGTGACGCTTTTATGTCTGGTTTGCTACACCAGTGTGCGACGCGGTCCTTTGCATTCGATTGGGATGAAGATGAACTGCAGGACATCGGGCGGTTTGCCGCGATTTCCGGCGGGCTTGCCGCGTCCGTCAAAGGGGCGATGGCTGCTTTACCGACACTCGACGAGGTATCACGTCGTCTCGACTAAAACGTAAAAAACCTTTCCGTCTAGCTTCGTAAAATGGCTAGACGGAAAGGCTTTTTTAATTCGATGAAAGGAATGACTCAATTGCTTCAATCGCCTCATCCTGTTGTACTTTTGGTATTAATGGACTCGTGTTGTCGCCCTTTTGTGCGCCGTACATCCCGAAATTCGCGTGATTGCCCTCTTCGATGAAATGGAATGTCGCGTCCGATCGAAGATTTTTTTTACTTGCTTCGATGTCCGCTACAGGTAAGACGCCATCCCGTCCGCCATAGACCGTCAAGGACGGTGTATCGATGGCATCAATCGGATAGGACGCGAGAAATATGATTCCTTTAATCTTCGAATTATCCTCAAGTACCGTCGAAGCGGCACTTCCACCTAACGAATGTCCCATCACATACCATCGTTTGATTTTCGGATGTGCATCGATAATCGGTAAGGCCGCGTTTGCGTCGAGTAATGCGATATTAAATGGTAATTTCGGGATGACGACGAAATGTCCGTTCTTCGCTAACTGACTCCCGATATAACTGTAGGCACCCGGATCGACCTTCGCCCCTTGATAAAACACAAATCCGACTTCACTCTCCGGATCACCAAACTGATAATCCTGTCCAATCTGTTGTTCAACATATGTGTTTGCTTCTTTTGACGGATCATAATCAAATTGCGCCCAGACCATGAAGGCTCCGATGACAAGCCCGATGAGTATGATGAAACCGATGCTGATTCGCTTGAGCCACTTTTTCATATTCATTCCTCCCTCTTAACTCCTACCCCATCTCATGTGAAAAATCACATATGAAAATTATTTTCTAAATTTTCAGTCAATGTAAGCGTATCTATCGCTTTTTCAATAATTGGTTTAAGATGAAAAAAGTATCGTTTCTTTTGAAAGGGGAATCATTTGTTTTGCCACGTACCGTAGTCTCCACGATTCAGTGGTTTTTGTTTATTATCTGTACTAACATCGCCCCGCCACTCGCCATTGCCGCATCGTTTGAACTATCGAGCGCGGACACATTGGCTTTCCTATCTCGTTGTCTGTTCGTTTTTGCGATTTTAAGCTTATTCCAAGTGTTCCTCGGTCACCGTCTACCGATCATGGAAGGACCGGCCGGGATTTGGTGGGGTGTCTTCGCCCTCTACTCCTCAATCGGCATTACATTGTACGGGAGTTACTCGAACACACTCCAATCACTTGGTTTTCTCCTCATCTTAAGTGGCATCATCTGTATCATTTTGACAGTAACGG
Source organism: Exiguobacterium sp. s127 (assembly GCF_018618695.1). Taxonomy (NCBI): domain Bacteria; kingdom Bacillati; phylum Bacillota; class Bacilli; order Caryophanales; genus Exiguobacterium; species Exiguobacterium sp. s127. The sequence goes on from NZ_JACSMO010000004.1 coordinate 107,565, forward strand.
GTATTTTACGACGACTCGTTCCCTTGTTCACGCCACAAGTCATCGGCGTTTATATGCTCCTGTTGTCTGCCCAACTGTCGGGCTCCGTCATGAAAGGGCTACTCAACCTGGAAAACGGTAAGATTCAAGTGTTACCTGCCGTCATTTCCGTATTGACCGTCATCATCTCACTTTATCTCGAACGTAGCGATCGTTTGCGTCAGTATGCCTTACTCATCACGCTGCTCGTCGGTTGGAGCATGTTTGCCTTGATCGGACGCGCCGAGATGCCGAGCTTCGATGGTCCATTCTTTACTCTTCCTGATTTATTCCCGTTCGGCGGAATTCATCTGGACTGGACCCTTCTCCCGACAGCCTTAATCATTTCTTTACTGTTGATGACGAACGTGCTCGCGAACATCAAAGTCATCGAGCGCATCATCAGTGCGAAACGTGGCGAACACGTCAAAGGACAAGTCGGAACAGCCGGTGTCACGGCCGGTGTCGGACAGATTTTTGCCGGGATGTTCGGTACGGTCGGTCCCGTCGCGATTTCCGGAACAGCCGGATTCATCGCTTCGACGGATAACACGGATCGTAAATCGTTTGCGATTGCGAACGTCATTTGCTTATTTTTAAGTATCGTCACGCCATTCGTCGGTTTGATTGCAAAAATTCCTGTTGCCGTCGGTTATGCGATGGTTGCCCCGATTGTTGCCGGGATGGCTATCATCGGCGTCACGGAAGCAGCACGCGACTTAAATCGGCAAACGGCAATGATTACGGTCGGGTTACCGGTCCTCGTCGGAATCGGTGCCTTGCTCTTACCAAAAGGTGCGACAGCCGATCTCCCTCCACTCGTCACGACACTGATGTCGAACGGACTGGTGCTCGGGACGCTTGTTGCCCTGTTCGCAGAATCATTACGCCATATTCGGACAAATGACTAACAAAAAGACAGGTAACTCGGAAAAAGAATCCGAGTTCCTGCCTTTTTTTGTGGATTCGAGCTTAGCGAATACCACGCATATATTTTTGGAGCCTTGGTGCAAAAGCAAACAAGAGAAGTCCGAGTGCAATCGCGACGACACCTGTAATTCCGAAGTACGCGACTTCTGTTTCTTTCCCGTAATATTTAACGATCTGTGCATTGACGGCTTGTCCCGTTGCATTCGTTAAGAACCAAAGACTCATTGTCTGTGCCGAGAAAGCCGCTGGTGCCAGTTTCGTCGTTGCCGATAAACCGACTGGTGATAGTAACAACTCACCAATCACGACGAGGAAGAAACTGAGTGCGAGCCAGAGCGGACTAACGATTGTGTCTGTACCAAACAATAGTCCAGGCAACATCATGACGATGAACGAAAGTCCTGCGAAAATCAGACCGAACGAGAATTTTTGCATCGTCGTCGGCTGACGATCACCGAGTCGGACCCAAAAGCTTGCAAAGACTGGTGCAAGCACGATGATGAACAATGGATTCAATGACTGGAAGAACGCAGGCTGAATCTCAAAGCCTAAGAAAGATAAGTCTGTCCGTTCATCTGCAAAGATTGATAAGACATATGACCCTTGCTCTTGAATCGCCCAGAAAACAGCTGCTGCGATAAAGAGTGGGATGTAGGCGAATAAACGCGAACGCTCATCATCTGTAATTTTCGGACTGCGTAACATGAATGTGAAATACGCAATCGGAATCAAGATTCCGAGGAACGTCACCATCAACGTAAAGCGGTCGATCGTTAGTAAACCTGTCAATGCGGCAATCGTTCCGAGAACTGCTAGCGCAATGACGACAACTGTCGCAATTTTAAAGAAACGTTTCCGTTCCTCGCCTTCTAGCGGATTCAAGACGTATGTTCCGGCTTGACCTAAATTCTTTTTCTTCGTCAATATGAACACAACAAGACCGGCGAACATCCCGACCGCAGCGAGTGCGAAACCAGCATGGTATCCTGCCGTATCTGAAACTTTACCGACGACGAGTGGTGCTAAAAATGCACCGGCATTGATTCCCATATAGAAGATACTGAATCCAGCATCACGGCGGTTATCCGTTTTGCTGTACAAATCTCCGACGATGTTCGATACGTTCGGTTTTAAGAATCCCGTCCCGATGACGATTAAGCCCATCGAGATGAATAATGCCGTGATTCCGGCTGGTAGAGCTAACACGATATGTCCAAGCATGATGAGAATACCACCATAAAAGACGGTCCGTGATGTCCCTAACAGACGGTCGGAGACCCATCCTCCGATGATTCCCGACATATAGACAAGTGAACCATATACGGCCATGATGGAAGCGGCAGTCGTTTTATCAATTCCGAGTCCACCGTTCGCAACAGAGTCGTACATGTAGAATATAAGGATGGCGCGCATCCCGTAGTAGGAGAATCGTTCCCAGAACTCTGTGAAGAAGAGTGTGAACAATCCTTTCGGGTTTCCGAAGAACCCTTTTTGCGGAACAGTCTTGTAGACCTGATCGCGATCAAAATCTGCCATAATGAAGGCTCCTTTCGTCTACCATTGTATTCGTGCATAATCTAAAACCTTTTTTCCCGCTTTCCCCAAATGATAAGCGTCTCGTAATCGATTAAAAGATTTACACGTTTTTAACTGAATTGTCTCACTTCTTTTTATATAGGAGACAGCACCTTATCATTCAACCGTAAATCATTTGACTAGTCAAATATTAATTTTAAGCAAAAAAAAAGAGCGTAACGGAATCCGTTCGCTCATTTTTGCATGTCTTTTGATTCAACGATGGTAATACCCGGGGGCGCATGGAGTGTTTGCTCCATCATCGCTTTCGCTACTTTACTCGCTTCGATTGGGGCATAAGGACTCCGTTTTAATAACGGGCGAAGAACCGTTGAGACACGAGCCGCCGCCTGTTCGCCAAACCGGAACTCTTCTCGCTCCCCTAACAAGAGCGATGGACGGAAAATCAATAAAGCTTCGTAGCCAAGAACCCGTAGTCCGTTCTCTGTGTCTCCTTTGACACGATTGTAGAACGTTTTTGCATTCGGATGTGCGCCGAGCGCTGAAATGAGCGCGAAGCGTGTCGCCCCTAAATCGAGCAATTCACGTCCGACTTCAATCGGATACGTGTAGTCGACCTGACGAAATGCTGCTTGTGACCCCGCTTGTTTAATCGTCGTTCCGAGCGCGCAGTAGACGTGATCCACCGTCGGCAATTCGATTTCCGTCACGCGATCAAAGTCAATCACCCATTCTTCCAGCTTTTGATGAAACCGGTTCATGGGTCGACGAACGAGCACATGAACTTCCTCATACGCATCATTCGCTAATAATTGATCGACTAACTCTTGTCCAACTAAACCGCTTGCTCCTAAAATGGCTGCTTTCATCTTGTCTCCTCCTCTCAATCTTGCAATCGCCCAATCGGTAAAAAGTAAGAACGATTTCCGGTGATTCGTTCGCCTGCTCGGACAGCAATCGCACTTGCCCGACCACCGAGGACGAACACGCCAAACATATAGGCCACTTCCACTCCATTACTAAGTACATGCGTCGGCAATGCTTGATACTGTTGATAAACCGATGCTTGGTCACTAAAGGAACGCTGTTCATTCGATAACAGGATACGACCATCTGCTTGATAGATCGTTACCGTATCACCTTCTCTGCCAAAAACCGGTTTCTCGACAAAGGCGTGTCGCTGTTCAAGAAATACATCTGGTTCAAGATACGTTGGTAAAAAATAACGTTCTATGATTTGATGATCACGTCCTGTTAAATAAGCGTGGTCTGCTTCATGCAGTGCCCAAATCACTGCAAGAACGGACTTTGCTTGCATCAGAAACGCCGATGGTGGATTGATGATCTCGAGCAATCCTTGTTCGACGAGTTGTAACAATAAGACACCGAGTTCACGTCCCGTGTCATCGCGATCGAGAAGCGCCATTTCAATCGGAAAGGTCTGACGGTATAAAATATCAATCCGTCGTCCGTCCTGGTCGTACAATCCATCTTCCGGTCGAATTTCAAGGGCGTTAAGCGGGCAATACGCTGCCCCGTCCACGAACCCTTGCAAGTATTCTGTCGTCAGACGATCCTCGATATTGTCCCCATGTGACGTAAAGACGACATGCGGGCGTTGCTGCGTTCGATGTGTCGCTGCTGCGACGGCGCGACGGATGCTTGTCGCTAATTTCGCCGCTTCATCCGGGTTCACTGCCATCATGTGGCGTTTTTGCGCAATCCGGTCATTGACGTCAAACGATTCTTTAATGAACGTCGGCGTATCGGCATTCCACTCCATGACGGAAATCCGATCATCCGTCACGATGAAGTCGAGCCGACTGATGATTGATAAGGGGCGCATCGTCTCTAGACGGAGAAAGGGAAGTGCTTGTTTTGGATACCCGAGCTCGAGTAACGCATCGTCTTCCATCGTTCGTAGAATCGGTGCGACTTTCTCAAAAATCAGATACACGTCTCGGGCAGCTACCCGCAAGCGCTCCAGCGTCCGCGACGAAACCGTTAAAACATCAGTCAACGCATAGATTTCACCATCCAACTCATCCCAAAACGACTCAATGTCACCATATAAATCCTCTCGTTCACTCATCCGCCAAAGAAACCAGACGACGATCCCGTCCCGAATCCTTTTGTCTTCGCATTATAACTTTTGACTGCGTTCGACTTCGGCGTATAGCCTTTCGTCCGCATCGCACTATGCATCAGGGCACGGGATGCAAAATAACTGCCTCCCCAGTAATAAAAACCAGAATGGGTCGATGTTGCATCATCACAATACCAGACGCCTTCTTCATTATCATATTCATAATCGTCACAATCCGGATCATCCGGACGTTCGGCTTGCGCATCGTCTGCACCGCAACCACTGAGTGTCGTTCCAATCAAAAGCGTCGCCGCAAGTGATGCTTGTTTCATCCATCTCACGATTCATACCCCTTTCTTAACAATTTGTTATTCTAAGTATACGCTTTTTCTCTTAAAAAAGTTTCCTTGTCGTACCGGAACTTTTTTCTGATCGTCCGAGTAGAACATATCATGCCGTTACAAGGAGGAATCACGATGTCACTTGCTTATTATGTCGAAGATCAAGATGAATATAAGTCGATTTATCAATACAGTCGTTTCGCAATCGAACCGGATGAAATCATCGCTCATCAATTATGTGAATTTCATATCATCGAAGGCCAACTGTATGAATTACGCTCCAACGAAATGGAGGGCGAGTACGATCAGCTGATCGTCGATCACGTCGAAGCCTCTCCGCTCGATGCAGAGGACCGGATTTATCCGCCTCATCAAATTCACATCGAGTTTCGCCGGTACATGCCAAGCAGTACATCACCACTTATCAAAACGATGACCGTCCCGAACCACGTCCAAGCGATGCGCTATTTAATTAAGGATAAGGTGACCGTGCCAGAGCATGGAACCTTTGAACGTGACAGCTGCGAAATCGACATCGACCGGAATTGTTATGTCATTTATCTCGGTCAGGTTGTCCGTTAAAAGGATGAATTAAGTAGAGTTCGTTTTCAAAAAGCGTTTTTTTTGGCATACTATAAGATAAGAACGAATTAATCGAGGTGAACACACATGAGCGAACAACCAAAAAAATTATCACTTCAAGAAGCGATGATTGAACAATTGAAAGCAAAAAAACAATCACAAACAAAACGTCCGACTGGTCTTCGTGGAACGGAAACGAAACAAATGACGAGCCAGAAGACGAAAAAGACGAACAACCAGAAAAAACGTACAGGTGTCTAATCACAGCGTTGAATTCATGAAATAAGGGAGTAGTTATGAGTATTTTAACGGTATCAAACTTAAGCCATGGCTTTGGTGATCGTGCGATTTTCGAAGATGTCTCGTTCCGCCTGTTAAAGGGTGAACACATCGGCCTCGTCGGAGCAAACGGTGAAGGGAAATCAACCTTCATGAACATCATCACTTCTCAGCTCGAACCGGATGAAGGGAAAGTCGAATGGGCGAAACACGTTCGTGTCGGTTATCTCGATCAGCACGCCATCCTTGCGAAAGGTTTATCGATTCGTGATGCGCTAAAAGGGGCATTCCAATACTTGTTCGATATCGAACAAGAAATCAATGACCTGTATGCGAAGATGGGTGAAGTCGAGCCCGAAGAACTCGAAAAGATGCTTGAGGAAGTCGGTGTCTTACAAGACATTTTAACGAATAATGATTTTTATACGATCGACGCAAAAGTCGAAGAAATCGCCCGCGGACTTGGTCTCGATGAAATCGGCTTAGACCGTGATGTCCATGAATTAAGTGGCGGTCAGCGTACAAAAATCTTACTTGCGAAGCTCTTACTTGAAAAACCAGATATCTTGTTACTGGATGAGCCGACCAACTATCTTGATGTGCAACACATCGAATGGCTGAAACGGTATCTCAACGATTACGAGAATGCATTCATTTTGATTTCGCATGATATTCCATTCTTAAACAGCGTCATCAACTTGATTTACCATATGGAAAATCAAGGCTTGAGCCGTTATGTTGGTGACTATGATAATTTCTTGACGGTCCATGAAGCGAAAAAGAAACAGCTGGAGTCTGCCTTTAAGCGCCAACAGCAAGAAATTTCTGAACTTAAAGATTTCGTCGCCCGTAACAAGGCGCGTGTCTCGACACGAAACATGGCGATGTCCCGTCAGAAAAAACTCGACAAGATGGATGTCATCGAGCTTGCACAAGAACGTCCGCAACCGGAATTCCATTTCCAGACGGCTCGGACACCAAGCAAGCTGATGTTCGAAGCAAAAGGTCTTGTCATCGGCTACGACGAACCCCTCTCGCGTCCGCTCGATTTAACGATCGAACGGGGGCAGAAAATCGCATTGCATGGTGCGAACGGAATCGGGAAGTCGACGTTACTGAAAAGTTTACTCGGTGAAATCCCCGCTGTTTCAGGGATGGTCGATCGCGGTGAAAACTTGCACATCGGCTATTTCGAACAAGAAATCAAAGAGAAGAATTCGAACACGTGTATCGAAGAAATTTGGGGGACGTTCCCATCCTTGACGCAACAACAAGTCCGGGCGATGCTCGCGAAATGTGGTTTGATGACAAAACACATCGAATCTAAAATTGAAGTACTCAGCGGTGGAGAGAAGGCGAAAGTCCGTCTTTGTAAGCTGATGAACACGGAATCAAACATTCTGGTTCTCGATGAGCCAACGAACCACTTGGACGTCGAAGCGAAAGAGGAATTGAAACGGGCCTTGCAAGAATATAAAGGAACGGTCCTCTTGATTTCACACGAACCTGAATTTTATGAAGCAGTCGCAACTGACTTATGGAACTGTGAATCATGGACGACAAAAGTCTTTTGATTGATTCCCTCTTATTCTTTTAAGAACGATGATTTGAGCCGCCCTGTTGATTGGGGCGGCTCTTTTTGTTTTTTATCGAAAAAGAGAATGGCAGTAATGCGGATTTTGTCAGGTCCTTTGGGTGAACGATAGTGATTCAAAGCTTCTTCCTTTCCGTTGCTTTCCTCAAGCGCATGACTTGTCAGCTCCCTTGGATGAACGGCACAGTGGTACGTGATTCAAAGCTTCTTCCTTTCCGTTGCTTTCCTCGGGCGAGGCGCAAGCCGTTGCTTCTTGTCCCGTAAGGACAAGAAGCAGGGTCTCGCCTGCCTCTGACAGCGCGTTAAAACGCGCCTTATCCCGTAGGAGTCAACGGAAAAGCGAAGCTTTTTTAAGATTTCCCTAAGAAGGACGACATGTAACGCGAATATCTTGAAGCGCATTCCGGCTTGGATCGCTTCCGTAGCGAAAAGCGGGCGTCCGCGACCCTGCAACGCAGTGAAGCGGCGTGGACGCTCGCCGCTCGGAGACGAGACAAGGTGGAGACGCGCGGCACACTACGCACCTCTTTATCTCAGTATGCTGCAATTCGAAACGGGGCATCTCTGACCTGGAGTCAACAAAAAAAGAAAGCTTTTTTAAGATTTCCCTAAGAAGGACGACATGTAACGCGAATATCTTGAAGCGCATTCCGGCTTGGATCGCTTCCGTAGCGAAAAGCGGGCGTCCGCGACCCTGCAACGCAGTGAAGCGGCGTGAACGCCCGCCGCTCGGAGACGAGACAAGGCGGAAACGCGCGTCACACTACGCACCTCTTTATATCAGTATGCTGCAATTCGAAACGGAACATCTCTGACTTGGAGTCAACGAAAAAGAAAGCTTTTTTAAGCTCCCCCTAAGAAGGGCGACATGTAACGCGAATATTTTGAAGCGCATGCCGGCTTGAATCGCTTCCGTAGCGAAAAGCGACGTGGACGCTCGCCGCTCGGAGACGAGACAAGGCGGAGACGCGCGGCAGACTACAAGCTAGTCGATTTCAAGCACACCCCTATCCCGGCTCTCAAACGGCGGGGCGCAAAACGTTCTTTTCTTACTTTATTTTTTGTTCATAGACTTAACGATTGCTTTGCTTCCTAACTTGTATCACACTATGAAACATACGAAACTTTTTAAAGGAGCGAATGAGATGGAAACAATCACGAACAAAGCTAGTCTTTCTTTAATTGCCATACCGAGCGGAGGGAACGAAGCGCTATTTTGTCGTCTATATTCTCCGGCAAGTACAGGTCCCGCTCCGTTAATCGTCCTCTTCCACGGGTTTCCCGGGAAACAATTGAACATGGACTGGGCGGTCCGTCTCCAAGAAATCGGCTACCATGTCCTCGTGACCTCTTACCGCGGCAGCATCGGCAGCCCGGGTGCGTTCCGTTTTCGTCATGTCCTGGAAGATGCGACAGCGATCATGGAGCACGTCGCTTCTCCGACCTTTATAGAACAGCATGATGTGCTCGGCGACCAAATTACGATTGTCGGTCACAGCATGGGTGGATTTGCTGGTCTACACGCGTTTGCTGCTGTTCCGCACATCAAACACTACATCGGAATTTCTCCGTTCAACTTCGGTCTAATCGGTCAACTGATCCTCGACTACCCGGAACACGAGGACGCCTTACGCGGTGTTCTCAGCCGCGGTGCGTCTTTCCTTACAGCGACTGACGGTGACACGTTACTCGAGGAGTTAAAAGCTAACCATGCGAGTTGGAACCTTCTTGCGCTCAAGGAAGAACTAAAGAACCGCTCGGCATTGCTCGTCACATCTGAACGGGATGAAACATCTGTCAAAGCGCTCCACCACGACCTCCTTCAAAACGCCGGTTATTTCGAAGAACTGGTCGTCGACAGTGATCACAACTACATCGAAAATCGGGAAGACGCTTTTGTCGCGTGGACGAAGTGGCTCGAGCAACAATGAATAAAACCGGAATCCTCTTAAGACGTCGAGGATTCCGGTTTTATTTGAACTTTTGTTTTAGGACGCAGACGCATCCGGTAAAGAATCAGTACGATGAATGTCAGTGTCGAAGTCGCGTACCAGATTGTCGTAAACAACGTTCCCGTATCTGTCCCGATGAAGAGACCATGGAGCGTCATCAACCCCCAAGCCGGTAAGACAAGCCAGTGCGTTAATTTCCATAAGGTTTTTCCGAGCGTCTCTTTTAGGAAGTCCGACGTGATCAGGACAAAACCGAAGAGATAAAGACTGATTGTCCCAAAGGCATTCCACAGTGGTTCGTAAGAAGCGTTGCCCGGTATCAAAATCTCGAGGATGGATAGCGGTGCATACGTATCCACGATAATCAACGTCGCGTGGAGGACAATCGCGAGCAGTCCGGCCCATCCGCCATAGAGATGGATGTTATGAAGTCGTGCTTTTTGTTTTCGGAGATTCGGAAATGAGCCTAGTAATCCAGCTAATACGGATAATGTCATCAAAAAGTGACCCGCTAGCCCACTGAGACGAATCATCGTCCAGGTCGAAAACATCCATTTCAACCAGTCCATAGTGCACACTCCCCTTTCTTCTCGGATATGATTTCACCTGACGCGTCGAGTAACAATAATCGTCCATTCGGAAACCATTTGAATAACTTCTCTTGCCGTTCCTGTTCTGTCATCTGAAAAGCAAGTTTCGTCATTACTTCTGCTTCATACAGCTGTGGAGCAGAAGCCGTCACTTGAATGAGCGGTGTCTCAATCGGTCGCCCCGTTTTACCGTCAAGTAAGTGATGATTTATCCGTTCGCCGACATGCCAGGAGCGATAAATTCGATTCGAGGTTGCGATCGCCCCTTGTCGAAGGCTGATTTCCGCGATTTCTTCGTCTGTATGCGGATGTGTAATGCCAATCTTCCATGGTGTTTCGTCCGACCAGACGACGACATCACCGCCAGCTTCAATCAATCCGCGTCGTCGTTCTTTCCGAAGCCGTTGCGCCACCATCATTGCTGCTGCGCCTTTCCCGATTCCACCTAAGTCAATTGCTCCTCCACCGACACGTGTCACTTCAAGTCCTTCGAGAATGAAGGGTGTAATCTCTGGGGGACCAACCCGCTCCGACTCAGTCGCATAGTGAAACGGAAAGGAATCCCGGTATCCGTTCGCCTGTTGTTGTTCAAGAAGAAACGGAGAAAAATAGTGCTCCGTCTGTTCAAAATAACGAATCGAACGCTTTAGTAACCGAGCGAGTGGTAACGAAATCGATAAGGTTTCACCGATTCGAAGGCGATTCAACCGATTCACTTCACTCGCTTCAGCAAACCGTGACCACTCTCGATCAACGTAGCTGAAAAATCGTTCAATCTCCTGCCATTCTTCTTCAGGAATCTGATTTTCCGTCACGAATCGAATCGTATTATGCATCGAATAGAGTTGTCGTTCCATCACTTGACCTCCTATTTCGAGTGACTCGAGCGTCCGTCGCTATTTCCGCTCGGCTGGCTGAATCCGGAAGAATCCTCTCCTGACCATCCCTCATCATCATCATAATATCCGCCATCATCGTCTGACTCCTCGTCACCATAAGAATCCCCTTGCGTCGGTTGACTCGGGAAATTCGTTTCATTCGAATACGTATCCCCTGTACTGACCGGTGTCGTCGATTGTCCATCTGAGCTGACACTTAATTGACCAATCGCTAGACCGATAAACACCGTACTACTTAAACCGACCATCCATTTTGCAAACGGCTTTGGTTTCATCTTCCTTCATCCTCTCTCGTTTGTTGTTATCTTTACTGTAGCGCTAAAAACTGATAACTAGCTGACGGCAACTATGGGATAATAAGAAAAAATGAACGCGGGGGGAAAATTCATGCGTGTATTGATTGCAGAAGACGATCAGCGGCTCGCAAAAATGCTTCGACTCCATCTCGAACGTGCCGGCTACCAAGTCGATGTCGCACACGATGGTGTCGATGCACTCAATCAATGCCAGACATTTCGTTACGATTTGCTTGTTCTCGATTGGATGATGCCTCATAAAAGTGGGGTTGAGGTCGCAGCTGAACTTAGAAAAAATCGTTTTGAAGGTGGTATTTTAATGTTGACGGCACGTGATACAGAAATCGACCTCGTCCATGGTCTCGATAGTGGTGCCGACGACTATCTCGTCAAACCGTTTCAATCGAATGAATTGCTTGCCCGTCTCCGCGCATTAAGTCGTCGACAAAAAAAGGCCTTCGTCGATACGGTATCTTTTCAAGGACTTGAACTCGATGTTTCATCGCAAATGATTTCCTATAATCATCATCCACTTGAATTGACACGTCGTGAATTTGAATTTCTATCACTCTTATTACGTCGACCGGAACAAGTGATGGGTCGCGAACTGATTATCGAAGTCGTCTGGGGAATTGGTGCCGACATTACGGACAACGCTCTCGATGCCTTGGTCCGTCTCGTCCGTAAAAAATTAGAGGCGGTTGGCGCTCCACCACTCATCAAGACCGTCCGCGGTTTCGGGTATCGTCTTGGTGACCACCATGCTTGAAGTGATCCGAAAACGGCTGACCCTTTTATTCAGTGGGACCTTCTTACTGTTATTAATCCTCATACTCGTTGGCGTCTATTTTACGACGGCACGGTTACTCGACCAGACAGAGCTCAATCAATTAAAAAACATCTCGAACCGTGACGTCTTCGAACGAATCGAACATGGTGAAGATCGCTTGACACCTAATCCGATTTATTTTCAAGTGCTGGACGAAACGGGTGAAGAACAGTATTCGAGTCTTCCGGATGATTTAACGGAAGAGACCGTTCAGCGTTTCGTATCCTCTGCTCAAGAAACTGAAAAAGTGACTGTCGAGGATCACCATTTTTTATTGTACAAACGCGACACGAACGAAGGCTCCATCGTTCTTTTAAAAGAAACGTCCGCTACACGCGATACACTCCAACGTTTAATCGCTGTCTTATCTGGAATCGCCGTCTTATCGACGTTGATTTTGATGGGACTCAGTTATGTTCTCGCCGGTCGAGCCGTCCAGCCCGTCCAACAAGCTTTCGACCGGCAACGTCGCTTCACGTCGGACGCCTCCCATGAACTGCGCACACCGCTGACGATTTTATATAGCGGAATCGAATTGCTTGAAGCTGAACCGCTCAGTCGTGAGGGACAGACGATTCTCGACGATTTGAAAGCCGAGACGACTTCGATGCAATTACTCGTCGCGGACTTGCTGTTGCTTGCCCGCGGGGGTCAATCCATGACCCTGCAATCCGTTGATTTCAGTACGCTCGTCTCAAAGACCGCTGAACGGTTCGCCCATACATTATCCAACCGGACACTGCGAATCGAGATTGAACCGAACCTCTTAATTAAAGGGGACGCTAACCAATTGACGCGCTTATTAATGGTCTTTCTAGAAAATGCTTCCGTCTACAGTGACGGACCAATCAAGGTCCGCTTGTCAAAAGCCCCTGGCGAAGTTCAGCTGACAATCGCTGATGAGGGAATCGGTATCCCGAAAAGTGATCAGGCAAAAATCTTCGAACGCTTCTATCGCGGGGACCACGCTCGCCACGGAACAGGGACCGGTCTCGGCCTCGCAATCGCTAGCTCGATTGCTGATGCCCATAACGCGAGCATCGAGGTCGACTCCAGTCCAAATGAAGGAACACGGTTTACGATTCATTTCCCTCATTAAATAAAGCCGTCAGCTAACTATCAGGTAGCAGGGGTAAAGTAATGAATAGTCATACACTCATTACTTAAGGAGGATTTATCATGCTATTCGGTGTTCCGCTCCACCCCTTACTCGTCCATGCTCCAATCGGTCTGTTACTGTTCGCTACACTACTATTATTCTTTAGTTTAAAATGGGTTCAATTGAAATTGTTTGCTCTGATTACCCTATTCACCGGTCTCCTCGCAGGGGTCGCTGCGTATCTATCCGGAGATGAGACAAAAGACTATGCCCGTTCGACGTTCAATGCGACACGGGCTGCGATTGAAGATCATGAACACTTTGCGCTTTACAGTCTGATTGCTTTCGGTATTTCCTTTGTATTGTTGATTTTCAATTATCGATCAAATAAAAAAATGCTTCTTATCTTCAGTCTAATCGTCGCTGTGATTGGTAGTGGATTACTTGCTTATGCCGGTCATCTCGGCGGACAGATGGTCTATAAATAACACAGACCAGTAAAGCGTCTCTTCAACGATAAAAAATCCCATTTCCGATGAATGGAAACGGGATTTTTCTGTAGATTGATTTGCTTACTTCCGGTGTGTCCGTCCTGGGCGACGATTATTCGACCGGCGTGTATTGCCACGGCCTTCCGTTGTCGGCTTTTTCGTGCCTTTACTCTGGTCATGCTGTGCCCGAATCATTTCATCTGACAATTCGACGACGATTGGTGTAACTTCGACCCCAAGTTCGCGTTCCATGTCACGGAAACTCCGACCGTCTTTCGGTGTGACGATCGAAATCGCGACGCCGTCGTTCCCGGCACGTCCCGTCCGCCCAATCCGGTGGACATAGCTTTCTGCATCGTCCGGCAAGTCATAGTTGAAGACGTGTGTGACACCTGTGACATCCAGTCCGCGTGACGCAACATCGGTCGCAATCAAGAATGGTGTTTTCCCTTGATAGAACTTCGACATCGCCTTTTCACGTTTTCCTTGCGTCAATCCACCGTGTAACTCGTCCGTCGGATACCCTTGCATTTGCAATTCTTCGTTTAATTTCGTTACGCGACGTTGCGTCCGACAGAAAATGATTGCGGCATACGGGCGCATTTCGTCGAGCATCGTCCGAAGTGTCGCTTGCTTACGACGATCCGTCGTTTCGACGACGAATTGTTCAATCGCATCGACCGTTACTTTTTCAGCTTCGACTTGAATTTCAATCGGGTCACGAAGGTACGTTTTCGCGAGTTGCTCGACTTTTGGTGGCATCGTCGCAGATAACATGACGAATTGACGATCGACCGGTGCTGCTGCGATGATATCTTCGATTTCCGGTAAGAAACCAATTTGAAGCATCTGATCGGCTTCATCTAAGACGAGTGTCTTCAGCGCGCTCAAATCGAGTGTTCCCCGTCCGACATGGTCTAAAATTCGTCCAGGTGTCCCGATGATGATTTGCGGCATCCGTCCGAGACGTTGGATTTGTTTAAAGACATCTTGTCCGCCGTATACAGCAAGTGCCCGAATGTCTTCCATATTCCGAATCAACTTATGTGTTTCGTCGGCAATCTGACGCGCAAGTTCACGTGTCGGTGCGACGATCAATGCTTGAACCGTTTTACTCTCTAAATCGATTTGCTCGAGAATCGGTAACAAGAAGGCAAGTGTCTTCCCTGTACCTGTTTGTGCTTTTCCTATTAAATCACGTCCCGCAAGCAAATGCGGAATAGCTTGTTCTTGAATCGGTGTCGGTTGTTTGATGCCTTGCTTTTGTAGTTTTTTTATCCACAATTCTTGAATGTTTAATGTTTCGAATGTTGACATAGTATCCTCCTAAAAATTATCCACAGAAAAAAGCTGTGGATAACCTGCTTCGCATAGACAAAAACAGTTATCCACAGCCGTGCTTTTACTAGTATACACAATTTACGCGTTTGTTGCTTCCTGTTTTAGCTTTCGATCGAGTACAAACGTACCAAACGGAATGAAGGATGCGATAAAGGCGATACCTGCTTTGACAAACGACCAGCGGTATTTAAATTTAACGACGACAAGCCATAACGCATACATGACAAACAACACACCGTGCATGGCTCCAACGACCGAGACCGCCTCAGGAATTCCTGCCATATATTTTAACGGCATCGCAATCAGCAACAATACTAAAAATGAAATTCCCTCTACAATCGCAATTAACCGAAATTGACCTAACGTAGTTCTTAACATCCCGTCACTCCTTTTCGTGATTCTTTCTTTTAGTATACGGGACGTCGACGTCTCTGTGACCCGTGTCACAGGATTGTCAGATTTCGAGTGGACGAAGACGTGCTTCAATCTGCTCACGTTGTGGTTCTAAAAATGGTGGTAGTGCGAGTGTCTCGCCTAACTCCTCAATCGATTCATCTGTCGCAAATCCCGGTGTATCCGTCGAAAGCTCGAATAAAATATGATTCGGTTCCCGGAAGTACAAGGCTTGAAAGTAATGGCGATCAACTTTTCCGGAGTTCGGAAGACGGTAGTGGTTTAAACGCTCGACCCATAGATCATATTCCGCACTGTTCGGTACGCGGAACGCGACATGGTGGACACCGCCGCGACCAAGACGTTCTCGATCGAGATCCGGTCGCGCTTCGAGGTGGACTTCGGCTCCGATTCCTCCTTGACCCGTTGCATACACTTCAATATCCGCAAACTCACCCGCAAGCGACGGATAACTGCCGATTTTTTTAAAACCGAGGACTTCCGTCAAAACGAGCGCTGTTGGTCCCGGGTCGTTAACGGTCAATGTCACGGCACCTAAGCCGACGATTGCATGTTCTGCTGGAATCTCGTCGTGTTTCCAAGGTACGCCACCCGGGACGCCTTGTTCCCCATCTTCTGCGACGAGAATCAAACGTGTCCCTTCTTGGTCACGAAAGGCAAGCGTTTGTCGCCCTGCCCGTTCGATGATTGAATCATGATCAATCTCTTTTTGCTCAAATCGCTGTGCCCAAAACTTGAGTGCTGCCGTTGTCTTAACGCGAAGTGATGTTGAAGAAATACTCGATGCACCAGGTACACCTGTTCCGAGATGCGGAATGTCGAAGAACGTCAGATCAGTCCCCGGATTTCCTTCCGCGTCCCCATAAAATAAATGATACGACGTCGTGTCGTCTTGGTTCACTGTTTTCTTAATTAAGCGCATTCCAAGGACTTGCGTGTAAAATTGATAGTTCCGTTCCGCCATCCCGGTCAAAATTGAAACATGATGAATACCGAGTAATTCCATCTTTGCCACTCCCTTTTGAATTTGATTATATGCAAAGCAT
The DNA here is from genome assembly GCF_018618695.1 of Exiguobacterium sp. s127. Taxonomy (NCBI): domain Bacteria; kingdom Bacillati; phylum Bacillota; class Bacilli; order Caryophanales; genus Exiguobacterium; species Exiguobacterium sp. s127. The sequence goes on from NZ_JACSMO010000004.1 coordinate 123,888, forward strand.
AGCGCACAGATATCTTAAATTCAAGATATTAAGACAATAAAAAAACCGCTCTTCCGAAGAAGAGCGATTGAATAGTTGAAATTAAAGTTTTACGACGTTAGCAGCTTGTGCTCCACGTGCGCCTTCAGTGATTTCGAATTCAACTTCTTGACCTTCGTCAAGTGATTTGAAACCTTCACCAGTGATTGCTGAGAAATGTACGAATACGTCTTCTCCACCTTCAACTTCGATGAAACCGAAACCTTTTTCTGCGTTAAACCATTTTACTTTACCTGTGTTCATGGGAACAACCTCCAAAAATAAATTACTTAATACATATGACGATGCATATGAAAGAAATTCATTATTGTCCCGAAATACATGGAGCGACGAAAAGATTGTTCGTGACGCAATGTGAATCAGTAGTGACAATAACAATATTAAGCTAACGTCAGTATAGTATGGATGCGCTTTAAAAGTCAAGTTGTCTGACCAATATTTTTTCCAATTGATTCCACTTTTCAAAAGAAAAACAGACCTGGTTTCCCAGATCTGTTTTGTTCTTAACGGTGGATCCAGACAGCTCCAGCAGAGTTATCTTTCGCTTCACCGATGACTTGAATTTTAAGACCATTGTTCGGAAGAAGTTTCCCTGCATCCGGGATCAATTGGTTGATATACGATTTAGAATCATCGAATTTCGTTACACCTGAGAGACCTTTGTAGTCGTAAAGACCACGTGTTGGTGAATCGATCAACCAAGAAGGTGCTTTATCGTAGCTGAATGCAGCATCCGCAACTTGGTAACGTGTGCTACCTGATACGACTGGCTTGCCTTTAAGCGTACCGACGATTGCTTCAGGGTGTGAATCGACGACACCGAGGAATCCTTCACCCGGGTGAACACCGACCCAGTTATCTGTGAAGCTAGAATCTGCGTACCAAACGACGAGACCTGTGTTGTATTTCACGCCACGCGCATGCTCAAGTGCTTTATCTGAGCCTGCGTAGTTACGCCATTCGAGGTAGTACGCATTGTCAGCATAGCTGAAGCCGTCAGACGCGATGAACCCGTCGAGTTTAAACTTCGGTGTACCTTCTGCATCATCTTCGAAGACGACTTTACCGTCGACTGTCAATTTCGCGTTATCAAGTGCGAAACCGTCGAGTGCAAGACCAGCATCACCTGTGTAATCAAATTTAAGCGTTACTTTTTTGCCTGCAAATTCGCTGAGGTCGTATGATTTATCGACCCATGCACCTTTTGAAGACTCAGCACGTTGATCACCATCAGTATCTTCGTCACCGATGACGTCGATGACTTTTTCTACTCCACCAGCTGTTGCTGTAACTGTCAAGAAGTCATAATCGAACTCGACATCAAAGTACGCTTTGTAATCAAATTTAGCAGCTTTAGCAGCTGTCAAATCGAATTCTGGTGACGTCATTGACGTATGAAGATCGTTTCCTTTTGTGCTGTAATAGTATTTTTTACCGAACGCCGGTGCAATTCCTTTGACCGGTTTTTTCGGTAAGTCTACTTTGATGATTCCTGGGTTTTTCGATTTTGTAACACTTTGATCGATATAAGAAGCAGTTCCTGCTTTTGATAACGAATCAAAATCGATTGTCTCGATATTCGCCCAGTTTCCACCCATCACGTTTTGGAAGAATTCTTTATTTTGTGGTGAGAAACTTGTTGGTTCTGTTCCGGCAACTTTCCCGTTCCAGCTACCGCCACTCATGATTGACCATGATGCGACCGGCTCGCCTTGACCTGTGTACTGTGTATCGTACTCATCTGGAAGACCTAAGTCATGACCGAATTCGTGTGCGAAAACACCGACCGCGCCGTCTTCAGGTTGAACCGTGTAATCGTAGGCAGCCATTTTACCGCCCCAATAGTTTACTTTCGCTACTGAGTCAGCAACAGGATATACGTTGCCGAGTGTCCAACGGTGTGACCAGATTGCGTCATCTCCGAGCGTTCCGCCCCCAGCTTCTTGTCCTGTTCCTGCATGGATGATCATCAAGTGATCGACGAGGCCGTCCGGCTCGTTCAAGTCGCCGTCTCCATCCATATCGTATTGGTCGAATTGATCGTACTCTGCTAAGTTGATGCCTGATTTTACTGCAGCATTCAACGAATCTTTAACGAGACCACGTGGACCCTTAGCGCCTGGAAGGTTATCGTTTCCGCCCGCTGGATTATCCGAACCGTAGTCTTTGGCTGTACCTGGAACTGTTAACCAGTTCGAGACCTTACCATCAACCGTGTAGCTTCCGCCTGACTGTTCTTCATAATACTGTTTAAACGTCTTGACCTTGTCTCCGTTAAAGAGTTCGAACTCTTTATTACCAAACATTAAATCTTGATAATGCTTTTGGTTGAAGTCATTCGAATACATGTATCCATCTTCTTGCACAACATTGTTATGCTTAAAGTCACTGTACTCAACGAGTAGAACAAGGACTTTATCTGTCCGTGTATCACCGTTGTATTTTGCTTGTTTAGCTTTGTCGACTTTGACAAACCCATCTTTTTTACCTTTTTTATAATTATCGTGCTTCTTGTTCAACTGTTTTGCGAGTTGATCTTTTTGTTTCGTCAAAAAGTCTTTTGTTTTTTGATCGAATTCTTTCGCTTTTTCTGACTCATGTTCAGCTGCTGGTTTACCGTTCGACTTTTTATCCAAATACTTTTGGACAGCCTTTTGTTTCTCAGCTGCAGATGATGCTTTTGAGACGACCCCACGATCCTGCAATACTTTTAAGAGACGTTCCTGATCGACTGTGTTCAAGTCCATCGGCGCTCCTACTGCTGCTTTTTCAGCAGCATCAACAGATTTTACCTTCCCACCAGGTAAAACCGGACTAACTGCGAATGCAGCTGCCGTGATTCCAGATAAAACGGCTAAGCTAAGCTGTTTCTTTTTCCCCACGTGAACTTACCCCCTATGTAGTAGTGAAAAGCACACTTTTAATATACTTTTCTGAATATTCAAATCATATGTTATTTTAGTTCGTTAATCAATTAGTTTTTGTATAATTAGGACTTTATAACTATACCTATTTTTGGAATTTAGTTTAATATTCTTACATCGTGCCGATATTAATAAGATAGACCATTATATAGTACTAGAAAAATTCTTTGCTGCACGCTTTGATTAAGAAGAGGAGGAATTCCATGCAACCTTTAAAACGTTTTGAGCGACAAGTCTTAACGAACTATTTAATCGGCTCATTCGTTGCCGTTTTCGGTGTCGGCAGTTTGTTCATCTTCGAAACACTGACCTTCAGTCCACAAGAGCGGATACTCTTGCTTGGTATCATGGCAGGATCTGTCACCCTGATGTTCAGCTTGGAATATACAATCTATCGCCGACACGTTCGGTCCCTTTATATAGTATTTCAATCAAAACAGCCCACTGCTGACGAATTGACAATTGCTTTTCAGACGACGCATCGCTTCCCGGTTTTGACGATGCAACGTATTCTCGGTCCACACTTTCTCGGATTATCACTTCCTTCTTCTACCTTGACAGCTTTCGCCATATACCGTGGTTGGCTCGACATGCCCTACTATTTGATTGGTCTCGCTTGTTTCGGGGCGATTCTCGTCGCGATTCTTCATGCTCTGATTGAATTTTTCCTCACTTACCGGGTCACGGAACCGATGTTGCTCGAGTTGACGAAACGATCTCAGGCGGCAGGTTACGGCGACATCGTCTTAAAGAAACAACATATGGTCAGCTTGCGCCAAAAAATGTTGATTAGTACACTCGTCATCGGTGTATTTCCAATCTTACTGTTCGTCCTCGCTTCTGCCGTTCAGTTAACGGAAAACGAAAGTCTTCAGTCTTATTGGAGTTGGGCGACGTTAATTTTGATTGTCATCCTCTGCCTTGCGACATTTTGCAGTCTTCTACTATATGAAAACATTAAAAAACCGATTCTTGCTTTGCAAGAAGGAGTTGCTCAAATCGAGTCGGGTCATTTGAATACGATTTCCAATCCCTACTCCGATGAATTCGCACACTTGATTGGCGGATTTAATTTGATGGTTGAAGGAATCGAAGGACGCGATTTAGAAAATGAACGCCTTTTAAATAGTTTATTTACGTTGTTTGCCGCGACTTTAGATGCTCGTGATCCTTATACGGCAGGGCATTCTTTACGTGTAGCGGAATATTCCGTTGAAATCGCCCGTGCCGCTGACTTACCTGATGAACAAATCGAGTTATTACGAAAGTCTGCTCTTCTTCACGATATCGGTAAAATCGGTATCCGAGATGCCGTTCTTTTGAAGGAAGGACGGTTAACGGAAGAAGAATTCGATGAAATCAAACGCCATCCGGTAATCGGTGTCCATATTTTATCGCAAGTTGATTTACCAGAGACGTTACAACCGATTCTTCCCGGGGTAAAGTACCATCACGAGCGTTATGATGGCAAAGGCTATCCGGAAGGCTTGACCGGCGACGCGATTCCGCTTTTCGGACGAATCATGGCAATTGCCGACGCCTATGATGCCATGACTTCCGATCGCCCCTATCGAAAGGGGATGCCCGCTGAACGAGCATTGTCGATTCTTGAAGAAGGAAGCGGCACGCAGTGGGACGCAACTTTTACTAAACTCTTCTTAGACTTAAAACGACGGAACTTGACTACTGCTTCTTGATTTCTGACGAAAGGAGTCTCAAATGCATCCTAAAATTGTTGAACGTCACGAGCTTTATGTAATCGGACTCAGCATGACGTGCGAAGAAAATGAACTCCATACATTGATGCCTGAACTATGGCGTGAATTTTCACGTCGGGCGCATGAAATTCAGGCAGTCGTACCGGACAGTTTTCCATTAGATGTTTCGCTTGCCCATCGCGGAACGACCTATACGCAATGCGTCGGCTTACCTGTCTCTTCACTCGAACGGGTTCCTAAGGGAATGAAAGGATACCATCTCCCTCCCGCTCGCTATGTCTTTTGGAGACATGAAGGACCAGACATCGAGATTTGGAAGTCGTTTGAAAAGATTCAACGTTTTGCACACAAACAAGGGGTTGAACTTGATCCACTTGATTTTAAAATCGATGAGACACGCGAAGGCACGCATCACTTATATCAACGAATTCTCTAAGGACTACTCAAATGAGTAGTCTTTTCCGCGTGTAGACAAACTTTAGCGTGAACTTACGATATCGAGACGGATTGTGCTCTAAACCGTCTGCATGCCCGGCTTTTCCTCCTGGTATTACCTACAAAGCGTCACGTTTCGTTGACTGCTACGGGAAAAGACGCTTTATCTACCGATAGTTCGTTGTCTACAATTTGAGGACTACTCACAGAATTTAAGGCCAGAAAGCCCGTTTCTTCAATGATAGGAGTGCTAGAAGAGTATTTCTTCACTCGATTTGTCTCAATGACTAAATTGTTCAGTACGGGTACTAAATACCTATTTTCAGAAAATTCTATTTAATCCGAATGCCTTATTCTCGTTCTCTATTTTGTTTGGCATAGTTAGACTCAACCCAAACAAGGAGGCGATTTATTTTGAAAAAGTTTCTCGCTACATCGCTTGTCGCAAGTGTACTTGTCGTTCCTACAGTCGTAGGCGCAGAAGGTCTTCAATCTGGCAAGTTGACGAAAGCATCGTCCGATCCAGCTGCATCAATCGTTAAAGAGTATGTCGAAGGTAAAGGTGACTTCTCTGTACAAGATGTTCAAAAAGATGGATCATCTCACATCGTACGTCTCCAACAAGAAGTGGATGGCGTCCCGGTCTTCGGTAGTGTCGTCGTCGGTAACGTTGCGAAAGACGGTACTTTAAAAGCAATCGTCAATGATGCAGTCAAGGTCAAAGGGAAACCAGGTCTCGATAAGAAAATTGCAATCTCTGAAAAGAAAGCTTTAAAGTTGTATAAAAAATCAATCAAAGCAACAGAATTCGAAGTGGCTCCAACGAGTGAACTCGTTGTCTATCCAGTCAAAGACGATGCTGTCTATGCTTATAAAATCACATCGACTGTCTTAGCTGGCGACGAGCCGTCACGCTGGACATACTTCATCGATGCAAACTCTGGTAAGGTCATCAACAAATATGACCAACTGGCACATGCGAAACCAGTTACGACAATCACCGGAACAACGACAGTCGGTTCAGGTACGACGGTTCTTGGAACAAGTGCTACATTCAACACAACGAAGAGTGGTTCTTACTACTACCTTCAAGATTCAACACGCGGTAAAGGCATCTCGACGTACGATGCAAAAAACCGGACATCACTTCCAGGATCACTTTGGGCGGATGCCGACAACGTTCTCAATGCTACTTACGACCGTGCCGCTGTCAGCGCACAAGTCAATGCAGTGAAAACATATGACTTCTACAAAAACACATATGGCCGCAACAGTTACGATAATGCGGGTGCAGCACTCAATTCAACGGTTCACTATTCTTCACGCTACAACAATGCGTTCTGGGATGGATCAAAAATGGTCTACGGTGACGGAGACGGTTCGACATTCACATATCTTTCTGGCGCACTTGATGTAGTCGCTCACGAATTGACGCACGCTGTCACTGAATACACAGCAGGACTCGTTTACCAAAACGAATCGGGTGCGATCAATGAGGCTGTTTCGGATATCATGGGAACAGTTGCAGAGTACTCAGTCGGATCAAACTTCGACTGGCTCGTCGGTGAAGACATCTACACACCAGGTGTAAGTGGCGATGCTCTTCGTTCAATGTCTAACCCTGCCGCTTACGGAGATCCAGACCACTACTCAAAACGTTACACAGGTACGGCTGATAACGGTGGTGTCCACACGAACTCTGGTATCGTCAACAAAGCCGCTTACCTCTTAGGTAACGGTGGTACACATTACGGTGTCACTGTACCAGGCGTCGGCGTACCGAAACTTGGTGCCATCTACTACCGTGCCCTTAACGTCTACTTGACTCCGACTTCGAACTTCAGCTACCTCCGCGCAGCAGTCGTTCAATCGGCAAAAGACCTTTACGGTTCTTCAAGTGCTGAAGCAGCCGCTGCAGCAAAATCATTTGATGCAGTTGGCGTCTACTAAGAAAACCTCCTCCCAAGGATTTTCTCTTTCCTCTCGAGTCGATGACTCGGGAGGTTTTTATTGTGGAACCAACGCAAAAAAGCACGTTCACTCGACGGAATGAACGTGCTTCAGACTTTAGATAAAATGAAAGACAGGACTGTGCATCTTTGTGAGATGACGATCCTGTCTTTTTTGTCGTTGCGTTCAAATCCAACTCGCCATGTCCGGCTCTTGATTAGAGAAACTGACTAGCTCCAGTCTCAATCGATTCATTTCCCAAGATCACGTGCGAGACGCAAGCGCGTCGAACCGTTATCCGGGAATGCCTTGAGCTGTAATTTCTCACCCTCGTACCATGTGCCGTAATCCGTCTTGACGACCGGATCACCAAGTGCTGTTAAACCTGACGCTGAGACATTCATCCAGTCAATTGCTTCGACTACTCCATCTGATACGACGAGCAAGTACCCGGCGTTCGAGAAATGGTACGTATTGACGGCATCTTTTTGTATGTTGCCGAGCTTGCCATACTTCGCCTCAAACGTTTCAAGCGGTTTCCCGAGGTATTGTTCCGGCTTGTCAATCGGCTGATTCGCGACGACTTGTCCGAGTGTCGAAAGGAGTTCCTCATCTTTTAGACCAGACGGAGCCTCCATCTGAACATCTGTCTCCGGGATGTAGCCTTCGACCGCATCACTTAACTTCAGATGTACCATGCCGTCTTTTGCGTCGAGGACTTCATAAACATCCCCTAAGTCCGCCTTATAGATGACACTGGTCCGATTTGCATCTTGATAGACATCTGCAAACGGTCGTTTGATCCATGCCGCTGAACTAATCTCAGGTGCTACTTCTTTTTTCGATTTCTTCGGCTCTTTTTTCTTCTCTTGATCGGCCGAATCTTTTTCTTTATCCTTTGATGTTTCTTTGGCAGAAGCATCTGTTTTTGGTGTTTCGACCGTCGATGTCGCTTGCGAAGGATCGTTATGCGCGACCATATAGCCCCATCCGCCGACGATCAAAGCCGTCGCCAAAAGGCCACCGAACGCAATCCCACGCCGGTTGCGCTTTTGTTTTCGACGCATGTGACGCGATTGCCGTGCCTGATCGTGCTCTTGTTCCTGTTGACTCATATTTGGTTCCTCCTGAATTGACCGAGTGATGTTTTATTCACTATACCATCTAATCCAGAACCAAATTGTTTAAATTTCGATGACAGTTCTGCCTTGATGTGTCCCTTCAAGCAACGACTTGACGACTGCCGGAACATCACTCAACGCTTTCATTCGGACCATCTCGGCAATCGATAAATGCCAGTCGTTCGCGAGATGATTCCATAAACGCTCACGCTCTGTGATTGGTAACTGAACAGCATCGATTCCAATCAAACGAACACCACGTAAGATGAACGGATAGACGGTCATCGTCAGTTCAGCACCACCGACGTTACCACACGTCGTGACGAGACCCCCATATTGCACGTAACGGATGACTGAAGCAAGTAGCGAACCACCGACCGTGTCGATAATACCGGCATACAGTCCTTTTTTCAAAGGTCGCGTTGTTTCTTCCAGAAGTGACTGGCGTGAGATGACTTCTGCGACACCTGCTTGCTTCAAGCGATCATGCTCGGCTTCTTTCCCGGTCACGGCATGGACTGTAAACCCGAGTTTCACGAGGAGTGCGACCGCGACACTGCCGACGCCGCCCGTCGCTCCCGTGACGAGGACCGGACCATCTTGCGGTGCTACACGTTGAACGAGTTCATCAATCGACTGGGCAGCTGTCAGACCGGCTGTTCCGTAACTCATCGCTTCAAGCGTCGTGATGCCGTTCGGTAGCGACGTAATCCAGTCCGCCGGCACGCGGATATACTCCTGGAAACCACCCGATGTATTCATTCCGAAATCAAAGCCGTTGACGACGACCGCTTGTCCTTCGCTGAAGCGTTCATCAGATGATGTTACAACATGACCTGCCGCATCGACGCCTGGTGTATGTGGGTAATTTTTCGTCACCCCTCGATTTCCTGTGACCGATAACGCATCTTTGTAGTTGATGCACGAATAGGCGACACGAATCAACACATCACCTTCTGGTAAGTCGTCGACTTGTTTTTGTTCGAGTGCCCCGACGAATTGTCCTTCTTCCTCACGTACGACGAATGCTTTAAACGTTTGTTCCATCTGTCTACCTCCTAGGAATTAAGCTTAATTGACATGCTTTGACTTAGCGATGCCCCCATGATAGCCCAATTACCCGTACAGTGCACAAATCATGTCTCATGTTCATCCGACTTTTTAAAAAACGTCAAGTGATGACACTTGTGGATTCGAGGATAGTACTTGAGGGAGAAGTGGTTCAAGTATTCGGATGAACTTGTTTTAAGTAAGATCTGAAATCGTGTTCGATTTTTTCGACGGTTTCTTTCGCGACTGTTTTGTCTGCTCCTTCGTCATAACGGATAATGCCATACAGCGTCCGTAATTCCTGCGACGGTAAAAATCCGATTCGTCCGAACCACTCGCTGAACGACTCCGTCTCTCGGCGTTTCAGGCGCGCCGGCAACTGACGATTGAACAAAACGACCTGTTGCCGAACTTGTTCGACCGGCAATGGCGGGAACGTTTCCTCTGAATCCACCTTAGTCTGTCGGTATTGCTGCGGTGGCATCACTTCGTCTTCGAGTGCATCTTTTGGCCGACCACGGCGTTTTCGGAAGCGACGGATGAGCAGGACAAGCAACAGGACAGCCGCTGCACTAAACCCGATTAAGAAGTAAGGGAAGCCTCCGTCCTCTTCGATTCCCACACCTTTTTCATCATGTTTAAATCCGAGTGAAATGAATTTAAATTTATCTTTAGGTTCTCCTCCCCCTTCACTCTTCTCATCCGTATCGTAACCATAAATCACACCCTCAGGCTTCGGTTCTTTCTTCCAAAGTAACTTCAGCCACCACCAGTCGAGCGGCTTGTTTTTACAATCTTCTCTGCACTGTTGCGCTGTTGCCGTCGCCGGAAAAACCTCGACATCACGCAGTGCTTGATACCCGGTCTCGACTAACGGTTTCATGATCCCAAGTGCCAGCAAAACTATACCCATCATCAAGAGTAATCGACTTCGAAATCGCATGCTCCCACCTCTTTAATGTAATTTTTATCCATTATATAATGATTCAAGCCTAATTAACGGAAATTTTTGATTTTAATTAAAAAGGGCTTGAAGAACAGACGGGATGGGAAAAGGAATGTAGTGATTTTTAGAGAGGAGTTCAACCATGGTCATATTAGAAGCTACACACGATCCCTATCAAAACGGGCCATTGATTGCTGAATATACGGAAAGTAACACGAACCTCGCGGCCGTTACCCATGCTGAACAATTGATGAACGAAAGTCCGTTCGTCGCACCGCGTCGCGCGCCGCATCCGAGCCGCTACTTACGTTCGTTAATCTCACCACTTTTTTTAACGGACCGCGATAAACATATCTTGCCCCTGACAAAAGCATTCGTCAGTCAACAGGATGAGGTCCGGCCGAGCTGGTTCGGTCGACTCACCTATGAATTCGAACAACTGGCCTGTCAGGTCGAAAAAGTCGATGTCCGGACGTATGGAGCCATCGGTGACGGAAAGACCGATGACACGCTCGCCTTCAGGGAAGCACTTGCGGACGGACATCGGCAAGTCCACGTCCCTGCCGGCACATACATCGTCCGCGGGATCCGGCTCCCGAACTTTACGATTTTGACGGGTGACGGGAAAGGCCGGACGATTATAAAATTGCATGATGCTGCCCCGAAAGGACGCCGGTTAATCACGAACCAAAATTACTTACTCGGTAATCATCATCTGCTCGTCGAAAAAATGACCCTCGACTGGAACATCGAGCGGATCGGTGATGCTAAAAAGAGCAGCACATGGGGCAACCATTCGAGTTGTCTGACTTACGCCCATGTCACGTACGGCTGGGTCTTCGACGTCGAGGCAGTCGATCCCGGGCTCCATTGTTTCGACATTTCGACACCTTACTACAATTACAACGGGGACGGCGCACGGGCGAATTTAAGTAGTTCCTTCATTTGGTTCGACGGCTTGACGGGATCCGGATTCGGCGACGATGGCATCACGACGCATCATAGCGATCACTTATTCATCTCGAACTGCTTCATGCATGACCCGAGCGGGCGAGCCCACGCCGTCGGCTTTTCGAATTCGAACGGAATCGAAATCGATGATGGATCGCGCGATGTCTGGTTGTTCAACAATGCGACGTCCCGTTGTTTCGGCGGACTCGAAATCAAGGCACATGCGACATCGTCCGCTGCTTCGACCGTCAAAATCGTCGGGCACCTCTCAATCGATGATCATCGCTCGTTCAACTTCCGCCATATCGGCCACCACCAAGCAACGGACCCGACGTCACAAACTGCCTATAACATCATCGCGACACGGCTCGTCGCGCAGACGCCTCAATACACACCGCTCTATGCAAACTCAAAACCGCGGGCACTCGTCGTCTCGGCGTATCGGAACGTCGTCATCCATGACTTCACCGTCCTCGGTGACCCGAACTATGATTACCAGGAACAGCCGGTGATCGGAATCCAGTACAAGGCGAAAAACGTCACCTTGAGCCAAGTCAAGATGACGGGATTCCGTCAGGCTAAAACGGACATTCAAGTCTTTGGCGGTGAGAACGGGGCAGACGACGTCCGGCTCGTCGATGTCCGGATTGAAGATTCCGCACGCCACGGGATTACGATCGGCCCCCACATTGAGCGCATCCGTTTGATGAACGTCGCGATCAAAGGGGACGGGACGGTCGGCTTGAATGCTAAATCCGAACCGGAGCTTGAACGCTTCATCGCAACCGGTTATCAAGTGCCTGTCCGGACCCATCCGTCCGCATAAAAGAAGCTCTGCCTGACCTCGGTCAGTGCAGAGCTTTTTCTCATTGGGCGCGGAGATAAGCAAGGACACGTGTATCGATCGTACGGTCCTGATGCTCACGCATCTCGAAATTCTCCGTATGCAGGTACGTCCGGAAAGCTTCTTCGAACGATCCCCGGTAACCGAGTTCGAGTAATTTATCCATCACTTCCGATTCGAGCGCCTCATCAATCGGCTTGATTTCTTCCGGTTTACTTGGTTGCAGGTAAAGGGTGTGCAGTTGATAAATCCGCTCGAGCTCTTGAATCGGACTCGGGTGATCGTCGACACGCAAATCGATGTAGCGGTCATTGAAACCACCATATCCACCGTTTTCCTTGACGACGAGGAGCGCAGCCGACTGCATTCCGCGTGAGTCACCGCCTGCCGCTTGTCCGGCAGCGAGGGCACGTAACAACCGTTCACCGAGCGGTCCGTCCGTCGCCTCGAACACACGGGCCATCTCCTTGACCGTGTTGCCGTCGACTAAGATATTCCCTTGCGCGGCAAAGTGTTTACCGGCAATTCCGCCTGCCCAGTCGTTACAGGCGTCTCCCGTGAAAGTTGCGCTCCGACCAGTTGCGTCAACGATTCCGACTTGCCGCTCTGCCCGTCCTTTGTCCGCGTCCGTCAACAATTTTAAGACTTCTTCCGCCGACTTCCCTTCAGAAATCATCCGTAATCCTTCCGGACCGTATGTCGTATTCGCGAATGATTGGGTCGCGATTGCTCCGACACCTGCTTTTGCAAACGGGACGGCGCTGCCGACCGCAAGAAACTTCGATTGAACAGCGACTCCCCATGCTTGTTCTTTTTCACAATAGCCAACGATTGAATATGTCATGTTGAAATCCCCCTTATGAACTTATAACTAACGTTTGTCTTAGAAGTTCCCGATTCCTGCACGAAAAAAACCTTCCGCACCCATTGCACGGAAGGTCGGTGTTCATTGAATGCCTAAGGTGACGGCGAGAAGCAAGGCGACGCAGGCAAGTGTCACCCAAATCGCAAACAACTTCCAAACGAAACGTAACCATTTTTCATACGGAATGCCGGCGATTGCAAGGAATGCCATCAAATGGGCACTCGTCGGGAAAATCATATTCGTCAACCCATCTCCATACTGGAAGGCGAGGACTGCGACTTGTCGTTCAATCCCTAATAGATCGGCGAGCGGAGCCATGATGGGCATCGTCGTCGCTGCTTGTCCACTCCCGGATGGAATGAAGAAGTTCGTAATCAACTGGACGATGTACATGCCGATGACGGCAAGCGACGTCGGTAAATGTCCGACGGCGTTCGATAAACCGTAGATGACTGTGTCGATGACACGACCGTCTTCCAAGATGACGACGATTGCACGTGCGAAGCCGACGATTAAGGCACCGAACGTCACTGCTTTCGCCCCGTCAATCAAACTTTCGAACGTCCGATTGATACCGAGCGTCGCGATTCCGGCAAGCATACCGATGATGAGGAACGATGCCGTCAACTCCGTTAAGTACCAGCCCCACTCAAAGATTCCAATGACATTCAGTGTGATGCCACCAATCAAAACGATGAGGACGAACGCATGTTTCTTCGAAAACCGTGAAAATGTTGTCGTTACTTCTTCTTTCCGATGTTTCTCTAAGTCATAGACTAAGCTGCGCTCCGGATTTTTTTTAACCTTTTGGGCATAGTTCATGACATATAAAATCGTCACGAATAAAAAAGCCAAGTAGATTGCAGTCCGGTAACCAATCCCACTGAACAATGGAACTTCGGCAATCGACTGTGCAACACCAACCGTAAACGGATTAAGCATTCCGCCGGCAAATCCAACCGCTGCCCCGAGACTGACGATCGCTGCGCCCGTCATCGCATCGTAACCGAGTGCCCGGGCGAGCATGATACCGATCGGGACGAAAATAATCGTCTCTTCTGCCATGCCGATCGTCGCTCCAGCAATCGAAAAGACAAACATCGTCATCGGAATCATGATATGTCCCTTTTGACCAAATCGATTAATCAATTGATTGATTCCGGATTCGATTGCTCCCGTCTCACGGATAATACCGAAGACACCACCGACGAGAAAGATATAGAAGATGATGCCAGCACCCGCTTCCATGCCTTTTGGTATCGCTTCAAACAACCCAAACAAATTAACGGGTGCCGACTCGACCGCCCGGTATGTACCATCGATGACGACCGTTTGTCCATCTTGTTTCTCACGATCAAATTGACCTGCTGGTAACGTATACGTCAAGATAACTGAAATCAGTAAAATCCCCATGATAATGGCATATGTATGAGGCATTTTAAAGAAAGAGCGTGAAGACGAATCTTCCTGGACTTTACGTTCGTTCATTTAGCTGCCTCCTCTCAAGTCTGAATCTAGCTACTCTTAAGATAATGCCCTATTTTTGGAAAAAGTAACAGGCATTCGAGGTGTTTTAATTTTTTTGTAACAAAAAAGAGAACTTTCGTTCGATTTAAACATAAAAAAAAAGCCTGACATTGCCAGACTTTTCTCCTACTTATTATGCAGTGAACATTTGAACATCAAGTGGTTTAGCGAGAACAGTTTGTGCAAATGCAACGAACTGTCCGAAATGTGCACTCGTGTTGTGTGATTCAATTGCTGCTTGATCTTCCCATTTCTCAATCATCATGAAGACATTTTCGTCTTCTGTGCTTTGGAACAGGTCATAGCTGACGTTTCCTGCTTCTAAGCGTGAACCTTCGATCAATGCTTTAGTAGCCTCCAAAAAATCAGTACGTTTTGCTGGTTGAACTTCTAATTTTGCTTCGATTGCGATCATGTAAATTCCTCCTTCAACTTTCGTTAACTTACATAGTTTAGCACCTCGATTATGCAAGTGCTATAAAGATGCTTAGACGATTAATTTAATTCGATTTCGGGTAAAAAAATGTATCTTTTTTTGACACCAGAGAGGAGCACACACGATGAGTATCGAGCTTTTTCGTTTCGAGGACGATGGTGTGATTCCAAATAATCCACGTTACCCGGTTTTGATTTATCGTCATGTCTTCGAAGACCCTTCTGCCATCGAAAAAACCTTCCGTGCGAACAATTGGCAAAACAGCTGGGTCGACGGTATTTTTGATTTCCATCATTACCATAGTGTCGCTCATGAAGTCATCGGTATTCTCGAGGGACACGCCAGCATTCAGATTGGAGGACCGCTCGGGAAAACGTTTACGCTGACTGCTGGGGATGTCATCGTCTTACCTGCCGGAACCGGACATAAAGCGCTTGATACGAGTCGTCGCTTCAAAGTGGTTGGTGCCTATCCAAATGGTCAAGACTACGATACGTTGACAGGTGAATCCTGCGAACGACCGAGTAATCTCGAGCGGATTGAACGCGTCGAGCGTCCATCGACCGACCCCGTTTATGGCCAGTCAGGTCCTTTGTTTGAGCATTGGTAAACAAACGATTGACGTTTTTTTCTTATCCATCCGTGGTAAAGCCTATTATTGTGAATTTTGGAGGAGGAAGCGAGAATGAATGAGACAGAACGGACGATTCTACTTGCCGCGTTAAAACAACAGACGGTAGCATTTCCCGATTCAACACACGTTCGGGCATTCGGTCAAGGAACGTGGCACATGGGTGAAGAACCGACAAAACGACAAGCGGAAATCGAAGCTTTGAACGTCGGACTCGACAGTGGAATGGAATTAATTGATACCGCAGAAATGTACGGTGAAGGGGCATCGGAACAATTAATCGGCGAAGCAATCGAAGGACGACGTGAAGAAGTGTTTCTCGTCTCGAAGGTTTATCCTCATAATGCTAGCGGAGACAAGTTACGCGAAGCATGTGAACGTTCGTTACGTAACCTGAAGACGGATTATCTCGATCTTTACTTACTCCACTGGCGCGGTGACATCCCGCTTCAAGAGACGATCGATGGTCTCGAGCAGTTGAAGGCAGAAGCAAAAATTCGCCGCTGGGGTGTCTCGAACTTCGACGTCGCAGATATGAAAGAGTTACTTGCGTTAGAAAACGGCGATCAATGTGCCGTCAACCAAGTACTTTATCACCTTGGCTCACGCGGGATTGAATACGAATTGATGCCGCTTTTAAAAGAGCACGGCATTCCAGTCATGGCGTACTGCCCATTAGCAGAAGGCGGGAGTCTCCGGGAGAAGCTACTTGATCACCCGACCGTTGAACGCCTTGCTGAAACACATGGTGTCGACCCGGCACAAATCCTACTCGCCTTCGTCGTGCGGAGTGGTGATGTCATCGCCATTCCGAAAGCCGGTCAGGCGAAGCACGTCGAAGAAAATGGTCGTGCCGCACTCTTACAACTAACTGATGAAGAATTCGCAGCACTTGATGAAGCATTCCCTGTTCCAACTAAAAAAGAATCGCTCGATATCGTCTAAGGAGGAATTTGCTTATGGATACGAAAGTCAAACTCGGAAAATCAGATCTCATGGTTCACCCGATCGGTCTCGGAACAAATGCCGTCGGGGGGCATAACCTTTACCCGAATCTCGATGAACAAGCAGGACGCGATTTAGTCCGTGTCGCCTTGATGAACGGCATCAACTTTTTAGATACGGCCTTTATTTACGGACCAGAACGTTCAGAAGAACTTGTTGGTGAAACGTGGAGCGAGACGGTCGAACGCAAAGACGTCATCCTCGCAACGAAAGGCGCGCACAAAATCGTCGACGACGAGGTCGTCATCGATAACTCACCCGAGTTTTTGAAACAGTCGGTCGAAGAGAGCCTGAAGCGTTTAAAAACGGATTACATCGACTTGTTCTACATCCACTTCCCAGATGAAGCGACACCAAAAGATCAAGCAGTCGCTGCACTTGCCGAATTAAAGGAACAAGGAAAAATCCGAGCGATCGGTGTCTCGAACTTCTCACTCGAACAATTAAAAGAAGCCAATAAAGACGGGCACGTCGACGTATATCAAGGCGAGTACAACTTGTTCAAGCGGGATGCAGAAAAAGAAATCCTGCCTTATATCCGCGAACACGGGATTTCATTTGTTCCGTACTTCCCGCTCGCTGCCGGATTACTTGCCGGAAAATATGATGAAAATACGAAGTTCGATGATTTACGTGCGAAGGATCCCCTTTTCCAAGAAGATGTCTTCAAAGACAACTTAGCAAAAGTCGAGCTACTTCGCCCGATTGCAAAAGAAAAAGAGGTTGACGTCGCGCATGTCGTCCTCGCTTGGTACCTTGCGCAAGATGGCATCGATGCCATCATTCCTGGTGCAAAACGTGCCGACCAAGTAACAGATACGCTCCGAACGATTGAAGTCGAGCTGACGGATGCAGACATTAAAAAAATCGATCAAATCTTTAGTTAACGCCATGCAAACCCTCGGTCGCAAGATGACCGGGGGCTTGTTCATGAGCAAATAGCGCGAAAATCAAAAAGACAACACGTATGATAACAACAGAGGAGGCGATTTTGAAATGAAACATCATTTTCACTTAACAGCAGACTGGCCGGGAAACCGAAATGACATCGGCGACATCGAGACCGGTGACTTAAAAACAAAGATTTCGATTCCGGAAGCGATGGACGGTCCTGGCGTCGGGACGAATCCGGACGAAATGTTACTCGGTGCCGCTGCAACCTGCTACATCATCACGCTTGCCGCGATGCTCGAGCGCAGCAACATCAAAAAAGTATCGCTGACGATGGAGTCTGAAGGCATCGTCGATGTGACGAACGGGGTCTTTACGTATGATCAAATCATTCATCGTCCCACGTTGATTTTACCTGCCGATACGACAGAGGCAATGGTCAAGATGGCACGTCGCCTTGCGGAAAAAGCGGAAGGTTCGTGCATGATTACCCGTGCGCTTGCAGGAAATGTAAAAGTCTCGCTTGAAGCGGTGATTGAAGTCGAAGCTTAATCGATGACTTTCTCCATATAAAAATAGATTTTTATACTTCGCTCAATTTTGGCAACGTGCTTTCCTACGGGATTCGCGTTGCCCTTTTTCATTAGAAAATCTTTCTCTAAATAAAGAGCGGTCTGAACCTGTCTAAAAAAGATTCTTCCTTTTTTCGTGCTTTCCTCGGGCGAGGCGCAAGCCGAGGCTCCTTATTCTGACGAATAATGAACCTGGTCTCGCTTGCCTCTGTCAGCGCGAAAACGCGCTTCTTCCCGTAGGAGTCACGAAAAGGTAATCTTTTTTTACATCATCGTTTCAGGAAAATAAGAAAAGAAAAAAATTCCAATTATTTTTGAACAATTGCAGAGTAATTTTCATTTGGAATTAGATTGTTGCTGCACGATTTCCAATTACTTCGTATACTGAATTTAGTTTGGAATTTATTGGAGGTAATCAGATGTCTTCGTTTCAGGAACAATTACAGAATCAACACTCTACAACAGATCCTTCTACAAAAAGCTCACCTATTCAAACAGCAGATTATACAACAGAGCTCTTAACTCATTTAAATGAGCTTTTTTATAAATCGATTGTCGATCTTCAACAAAATCAATTGACTGAAGAAATGATCGAAACGACGAATCGCTGGCTATCCGCATTAAATGAACCAAGCTTGACGGTTCCATTACAACGACAGTTAACAGCGTCTTCAACACCGCTCCCACTTCAATATGAAAAATCATTAAGAGCTTGGGATTTAATCGCACCCGGTCAGGAAAATCAGGAAAAGTTATTACACCATTTGATTGATGAGTTGGCTACTGCTCAATCGGCGGACTGGATGGTGAGTTTCACTCGACATTCTGGTATTCAAGCGTTAGTCCCAGCACTTCAAGAAGCGGAACGATTAAATAAACCAATTCGTGTTCTCACTTCATTTTATATGAATATCACTGAAGCGAAAGCACTTCGTACACTGATGCAATTCCGTAATGTTGAGATTAAAATTTATGAACCGATCAAAAAGAATCAAGCGTTCCATCCAAAAGCCTATTTATTTACACGAGAAACTGATTTACATAGTGCCATTATCGGTTCGTCTAATTTATCAAAATCAGCACTTACAAATGGCCTTGAATGGAATGTCCGAATTCCTCATTCTCCACTTACTTCTCTTGTCTCTCAAGCACAGACGTTGTTTACTAATTTATGGACGAGCGACGAAGCAATCACATGTACAACAGAAATTTTAGAACAGTATGAACAACATCATTTAAATACGCCAAAGATCAAACAGTTTGTTGTAAACGACCGTGTTGCTGAAGACTCTGTGGACTATGACACGATCCACCCTAATGAGATGCAGCTCCCGGCCTTAGAACAGCTTCACCGGTTGCGCTTAAAAAAACAAACTAAAGCCATGGTGATCGCTGCGACAGGAACAGGTAAAACATATTTAGCTGCTTTTGATGTAAAACAATTTGAAGCTAAACGTGTACTCTTTATTGCACATCGCGGGAAGTTACTGACCCAGGCAGAACAAACATTTAAAAAGATCTTTACCGATTCAGGGTCTACTTTCGGTCGCTACCAAGCAGATCAAAAAGAAATGGATAAGCAATTTACCTTTGCTACCGTTCAAACTTTTTCCAAAGAAATTCATTTAGCACAATTTCCCCCTTCAACATTCGACTATATTATTATCGATGAGTTTCATCATGCAGCATCAGAATCGTATCAAAAGGTTCTGAATCACTTTACACCGAAGTTTTTACTCGGTATCACAGCAACTCCAGAACGAATGGACGGACTAAATATCTTTAAATTAGTCGATCATAACATCGCGTATGAAATTCGTCTCTATGATGCACTGGCTCAAGATTTATTAACTCCATTCCATTACTTCGGGATTCAAGATGATGAAGAGATCGACTATGAAATGATTCCCCAAAAAAATGGACTTTATATTGAGAAAGATTTAGTTCAAGCACTTGAACGGTCTTCCCGAACGGAATATATCCTCGAGATGATCAATAAGTTCGGCAATAGTGGTTCTACCCAAGTCGGTCTTGGATTTTGTGTCAATATCAATCATGCTGAATTTATGGCTGCAGAATTCAATAAGCACCACATCGAAGCATTGGCAATCACAAGTAATCAAAGTGAAGTAGAACGAGAACAAGCCATTCAGCGATTAGAAGATGAACATGATCCACTGTCCTTCATTTTCACAGTCGATTTATTTAATGAAGGGGTCGATATTCCTAAAATTAACTTGATGCTTTTCTTACGTCCGACGGAATCACCAACAATTTTCATTCAACAGCTTGGGCGTGGATTACGGAAGCATGATTCGAAAGAATATGTAACGATTTTAGACTTTATCGGGAACAGTCAACGTGCTTTTGTAGCCCCACTCGTTTTATCCGGACAACAATCGTTCCATTCCATTGATCGTTATCATGTAGCAAACGCTGTCCAAAATCACTTCCCGATCCTACCAGAAGGATCACTTGCGATTCTCGATCGTGTAACCGAAAACTTTATTATCGAGCAAATGAAGAAAATTGAGTTTTCTACAAGTAAACAGCTACGTGAAAGTTATCAGCGCCTTACGACAATGATTGGTGATACACCATCACTCAATGACTTAGTGACACACCGTGATGCTCCCGCCATTGAAGCAATCATTCAACAATGGAAAAGTGTACTACGATTAAAGCAACTTGAGAAAGTCGCAACGGATGAAGAACTCTCCCTTTTACTTAATCCGGATGCACGAAAAGTCATTGAACATATCGAAAGTTGGTTCCCAATCCGTGAGCCCTTTAGTTTATTGATGATGCAGTTACTTTTAAATCAAGAAACGATTTCGGTCGATGACGTTATTCAGGCAGCTGCAAACCGCTTTGCGATTCCAACTTCTGCATTGTCCCATCGTTCGTCTCTTATTCAGCATTTATTCAAACGATGGTCGACACCACTTAAAAATGACCGTCTACCGTTACTTGTTGTATTAGACGATGGACGATTCCAGCTTTCAACGCAAATGACAGAAGCGTTATCATCCAATGAACACTTAGCTTCATACTTAAATGAATTGATTCAGGCTGGACTGCATGCTTTTGAACAACTATCGGGAGGTGAAGTCTGGTTAGCAAGTGATCAATCATTGATTTCACGAATGACGTATAGCCGCTCTGTCATACAGCGTTTACTTGAGTCACCACATCAAGAAGGTTCATGGCGGGAAGGTGTCGCGCAAGCAGGGGAAGATTATGTACTGTTCGTTAACCTACACAAAAACGAATCAATTGAAGATCAACTGAATTACCAAGATTACTTCATTGATAAAAATCATTTCCATTGGCAATCTCAAAGCATTGCGACTGCACATGGAAAAGCAGGAGAACTCTATCGTCACCATCAGGAGCGTGGCATTAAAGTTCACCTATTTATTCGTAAAGCAGAAAAAGAACAAGGCCGTTCATTACCCTTTACGTATTTTGGTGAGTTGATTCATAAAAGTAGTCATGGTTCTAAACCAATCAACGTAGAGTGGATCTTAAAAGAGCCTTTGACGGCGGAAGAATTTATTTCGTGGAAAAAACTTTCATAATTTTTTCAACAGCCGGAATATCTGCCGGCGCCCACTCTAACTGTTGTAAATCTTGAACGCGTAACCATCTAAGTTCCGCATGTTCTAACGCTTTAGGTGTACCTGCAACAATTTCCGCATAATATGTCGACAGCTCAACAATGATTTTTTCGTATTCATAAAGTGTTGT
Organism: Exiguobacterium sp. s127; assembly: GCF_018618695.1. Taxonomy (NCBI): domain Bacteria; kingdom Bacillati; phylum Bacillota; class Bacilli; order Caryophanales; genus Exiguobacterium; species Exiguobacterium sp. s127. The sequence continues at coordinate 145,543 of NZ_JACSMO010000004.1, forward strand.
TTCAATATGTTCTTTCACTTGAATCGTACAATTTAATTCTTCGTTGATTTCACGGGAGAGCGACTGTTCTGGTCGTTCTCCTTGTTCGATTTTCCCGCCAGGAAACTCCCACAAGTTCGGTAACGACATCGCTTCACTTCGTAAGGCACAGAGTACTTCATTGCTTGAATTAAATATTACAGCACCGACAACTTGGATTGTTTTTTTCAAAATAACGTCCACCCTTTCTTTAAATCTTGTCTACAGCATTCAATATAAGTATAGAAGATGATTGATTTTATACCTGAGTTAAAAGAAGATCATCTTCGTAATTACGAAGGCGGTCTTTTTTCGAAGCAGAACCTTCGTTTCCACTCGAATCCTATGGGAAAAGAAAACATGACCGGTCATGTTTTCGTCAGAGCTGAACAAGACCCGAATCGGGACAAGCATTGGACCGCTTCGCGGCTTGTTGCTCGCCCATGGAAAGCGAGTGGAAAGAGATGGTTCGTTGAAGAACGTTCACTTAAATTATCTCCACCTGGATCATCTTAACTTATCCACAGAAACCGACGAAGGACATGTTAAATATCTATCGATTTGAATTATCCACATGTGGACAACTTTTCCTATGCTATAATTTGACTACTTATCCACAACTAGAAATGAGGAACTCACGTGCCACGCGAAATCTATCCTGTCGTCGTCAAAGCGACGGCTATCGAACAAATCAAAAATGGTCAGCCTTTACTTTATAAAGAACTGTTCCAAAAAAGTAACCACCTCAAAGAAGCCGGTGCGCTACTTCGACTTACTACAGAAGATAAAGAATACCTTGCGACCGGCTATTTTGGCAAGCAAGAAAAAGGACTCGGCTGGTTGCTCTCGACGGACGAGATTCAAGAAATCGATGACGTCTTCTTTAAAGAAAAAATCGAGGTTGCTCTCGACCGGCGCGATGCTTTTTTTGAGAACGAACTCATCGATACGTTCCGTGTCTTCAATGGTTCAGGTGACGGCATCGGTGGTTTGACAATCGATTGTTTTGATCACCACTACTTGATCACGTTCGAAAATGAAGGCATCTATTCATTTAAGCAGGAAATCGTCTCTGCCCTTGAGTCGTTAATCCACTTTAAGAGCATCTACGAAAAACGTGCCTTCCAAGTCGATGGTCAGCCCGTCAAAGGCGATGATTTCTTAGCCGGTGAACGGGGAGATTTCCCGGAAGTCCTCGAGGAGAACAGTCTTCCGCTTCTCTATCACCTGGACGCCGGCATGCGGACGGGTCTCGACATTAACCAACGCGACCTTCGTGCCACCGTCAAACAACATGCGACAGGACAAAATGTCTTGAACCTATTTTCCGATACAGGGACGTTGACAGCCGCTGCGCTGCTTGGTGGAGCGCTTGAGACGACGAGCGTCGATTTCTCGACCCGGAGCCGGAACAAGACGATTGAACAACTTGAACTGCATCAGCTTGATCCAGCGGCGCAAACGATCCTCGTCCAAGATGCGTTTGATTATATCGATCAAGCTGATAAGAAAACACGTTTTGATTTTGTCATCGTCCATCCACCGGCACTCGTCAAAACACAAGCACGCCACTTCCGTGCCGAAGTCGATTTACCCGCTTTAATCCAACAAACGATTCACATGACGCATCGCGGTGGACTGTTGTTGATTACGACGGATTGTCAGCTATTTGATCAACAGCGCTTCATGAAAATGGTCGAACAAGCTTTCAAGAAACTTCGTCAAACGTACGAAATCGTTTGGGAAAGTTCCTCGCTTGAAGACTTTCCGGAGCATCCTTCGATGAAAGAAGCGGAACGTAAAGCCGTTCTTGTCCGCCGTAAATAAGCTCAAAACAAATAATTCTGCTAATCTTCTATCGATTAGCAGAATTATTTTTTGTATTAAAAGGAAAAATAAACCAAACGCCGAATCTTTTAGGTTAGTCGACATTCTGATTAAACATCATATACGCTGACCTTTCCGAAATGCGAGTGTTGGTCGAAGGTTTTATACGCTTCGTTTAACGCTTCCACTTGGCGCGGGACACGCGAATCGATTCGAAGTTCAATCGTTCCGTCTGCGACTAAACCGGCGACTTCCGTAAGGTGTTCTTGTTGGCGGCGCATCTCATCTGCTTTTCCTTTTAACAACGGCAATGCGACGAATAAGGCTTCAAGCGTCAATGCCTTACTATGCATTTGCGTCAAATCTTGTGTCGTCCGTGTCGCGATTGAGATGATTTTCCCACGTTCCTTCGCTAAGACGAACGACTCTTGTAAATGATCACCGCCCACCGTATCGATGACGACGTCGAAACCGTCAGGCGCAACACGTTCGAGTAGCGCTTCACTCGTTTCGTCGCGATACCGATGGACTTGTATCCCATGTCCTTCTAGCCAGTTCGCTTTTTCATCGTTCGCGGCACTCGCCGTCACGTCGCATCCATAATGTTTTGCAAGCTGAACGACGAGATGACCAACCCCACCTGTTCCACCGACGACATACAGTCGCATCCCGTGTTGAACCATAGCCCGTTCTTTTAAAGCCTCCATCGCCGTTAAACCAATCACGGGCAGGCATCCGGCAATTTCCGAACGCAGTGCTGCTGGTTTTAAGACGGCCATGCTTTCCGGGACAAGCATCTCTTCCGCGAGTGCACCGGATCGTTCGCCTAATCCGCCTCCGAAGGCGATGACGTGATCGCCGACAGAAAAAGTCGTCACACTCGATCCAATTTCGATGATTTCCCCCGTTACATCGCCCTGGAGAATTCCAGTTGTCGGAGCTGCTGCCACATGACCGAAAAACATCTTCGTATCAAGTGGATTTAAGCTCGTCCCCGTAACACGAACGCGTAAATCGTAATGCCCCGTTTCAGCGAGTGTGACGTCTTTTTCTGTTAACGTAGCGTCTGTCCCATACTGATCGACAACAAATGCTTTCATCTGTACTCCCCCTTTTTTCTTTCCCATTTTAGCATGGTTCAGAATACTCGAATATTATCGCTTCATGATATGATGAACGTAACTCAACTCAGAAAGGACGTTTTTTCATTGAAACAAGATTTGATTCGTCGATTGACTACATATGCAAAAATCGACACACAATCCAGCTATGAAAGCACGACCGTCCCGACGACGGAAGGACAGTGGACACTCGCTCGTCTTCTCGTTGAAGAATTAAAAGAAATCGGCATGACGGATGTCACGGTCGACGCCAATGGTTACGTCATGGCGACACTCCCTGCGAATACAGACGCCGACATTCCGACGATCGGTTTTCTCGCCCATCTCGATACGGCGACGGATTTTACAGGAACGAACGTCAATCCGCAGCTCGTCGATGCATATGATGGAGGACCGATTGTCTTAAATGACGCGATTCCCGTCGTACTGTCACCGAACGATTTCCCATCCTTGACGAACTACGTCGGGCATACTCTGATGACAACGGACGGGACGACATTACTCGGCGCCGACAATAAAGCCGGGATTGCCGAAATCATGACGGCGATGGCTTACTTGATTGCCCATCCGGAAGTGAAACACGGACGGATACGTGTCGCCTTCACGCCTGACGAAGAAATCGGTCGCGGACCGCATCATTTTGATGTCGAAGCATTTGATGCCCAGTTTGCTTATACCGTCGACGGTGGACCACTCGGTGAACTCGAATATGAGAGTTTCAACGCGGCAGGTGCTAAAATCACGTTCCATGGAACGAACGTCCATCCAGGTACAGCAAAAGATAAGATGGTCAATTCACAAAAACACGCGATGGCCTTCCAAAACCGCTTACCGGGTGATGAAGCGCCCGAGTTCACGGAAGGGTTCGAGGGTTTCTATCATTTAATTTCCTTTGATGGATCCGTCGAAAAGACGATCGTCCACTACATCGTCCGTGACTTCGATCGCCATAACTTCGAGGCACGAAAACACTTCTTAACGGCGCTCGTCGAGGAATGGAACAAAAAGTACGGCGCCGGTAGTGTCGAAATGGAATTAAATGATCAATACTACAACATGCGGGAGAAAATCGAACCGCACATGCACATCATTGACATCGCGCATGCTGCAATGGAGTCGCGTGGTATCACACCAATCATCAAGCCGATCCGTGGCGGAACGGACGGTTCGCAGCTGTCCTACATGGGATTACCGACACCGAACATCTTCACAGGTGGCGAAAATTATCACGGGAAATTCGAATTCATTTCTGTCGACAACATGGTGAAGGCGACAGAAGTCATCGTCGCCATCGCAAACGGGTTCGCCGAAAAAAAATAAGTACCTTCACACGTGCGGCCCTGCTGAATCAGCAGGGCCGCTTGTTTATCATTCGGAAGATGCTTTTCGTTTCAAGTGATAAATGTAACCGAGTAAAAGAACGATGATAGAAAACGAAACGATCATCAACATTTTCGATGTGTCTCCAAGGAACGAATTCGGATGTTGTTCGACGTCAGGAACCGTTTTTTTCATCTGTTCCACTTGTTTTTCACTAATTGTAAAATCATCCTGCCACGTCCAGTTTTTTTCTTTCCCGATTACTTTAACATCGAGTTGATATGTTCCCGGCTTCAAAATTCCCATTGATGTAAGTGGGAACGTCATGTATGTCGTCGGAGCGAATTGAGCCGTCATTTCTTTACGAACGATGACCTTTCCACCTTTTTTGACGACAGCTTCCACCTGAAATTTTTCACTGATGGCAGGTGCTTGGTTCGCGAGGGTGACGAGGACGCTCGGACGAGACAGATAGGAAGTTGCTTTTACTCCCTCGAACAGCAAATCCGGTTCAATCTCCCGGATTGATGATCGAACCTTTACACCAATGACGTACGCTTGACGACTTTGAACACCGACTTCTGCGGATGCCTCTTCTGGTTTGTCCTGTTTCTTGATTTCAATACCTGCGAGCAGGACCCCTTCAATCGCTCGTTTCGGCAAAGTCAGCTTCAACGAAACGATTTTCGACTCTCCTGCTTTAATTGTAATTGGCTTTTCCGACACGCGAGCTAACTCGGATAGGGACACTTCCGCGAGCGTCAATGGTCCTTTCTCTTCATATACAATCAACCCGTTCCCGTTCGTCGTCGCATTTCGGAGCGAGACAAGATAGGACTGATCGTCTGATCCGTGATTATAAATCCGAATTTTCATATCAGTTCGTTGTTCCGGAGGTATCCTTAAATCGAAATACGTGACACCAGAATCCACTTGAAATTCATTCGGTATCGCTTCAACCGAAAAATTGACGTTACTCTCGGCACTGACGACTACTCCGGTCATGAGTAGATAGATGACTCCACTGAATCCAACAAGATACTCTATACCACGTTTAATCAACTCATCCCCTCCTTAATCAAGGAATCGAATCCGTTAATACCCAGTCGATTGTCGCGACGTGGGTTCCTTTGATTTGTTGATTTAATGGAACATTCAATGTAATGTTGTCATTCGACCAAAGTGATCCGTCCGTCTCAGGTGATACATCAGTACCCAACCAAGATAGTAACCAAGAGTAAGGCGATCCAGCTGTCGACGTTAAAATATCTACTGCTTCACCACCCGCAAGCAATTCAATCGCGCTTGTCACGGGTGCCGTCGCCCCGACGTTATAGGTAGGTGTATTCACGATGCCTTCCGCTATCGATAATGATGCTCCAGGCAACGTGTTTTCCCCTCCACTCGTGAACGTATTCAGCTTGGCAGTAACCGTCCATTCAGACAACACGACACGCCGGTCTGTCACTTGTAAAAAGGGTTTTTCGTCAGTCGATTCAAAAATAGCATCACTTCCAAGAATTTCATGTGTCCCAAAGTTAAAATTCGGTGCATAATCTAATGTCAACGGTCCTGTATTACCGGTCGGTGTGTTTTCACCCTTACCTGGGTCAGGTGTGTACGAATCATCGGGATTGGCTGGATCCAGAATGTCAGGTGCTTTATTCGTCTCAAAAGTGATGGTCGCGGTTGAACTTCCTGACGACGTTTCTGCAAATACGAGGGACGGTCCACCTAGTAGTAGTGCACTAGCAAACAATGAAGTAACGGTTGACTGTTTTTTCATTCAAATCTCCCCTTCTCATGGTGCATTAACTAATGTCCATTGAATTTGCGTCTGATACGTAGTAGCTCGTGGTCGTTTCCCTGTCAAATCGAGAATGATTCCTTCACTTGGTCCATACGTCAAAATTGTTGATGTCGCTCCCATTTTCCCGGATGCAATTTCGCTATCAATGGTTTGTAACGTTTGATTTGTCGCACCGACTTTAAAGAGCAGCACGTCATCTAGTACATCACCTCCCTCGCTCGAGAGTGGTGCCGTCAACCTAGCGCGAAGTTTCCAATCATAATTCAAAGCATTTTGATGCGAGATTTCAATCGTCATCGCTGTTTTTCGATTGATTACACCTTCTCTCCCTTTGATTTCCTGTGTTCCAAAATCGAGAACTTCAGGTACTTTAAGGTTAAATACGGGACCGATTGTTAAAGTCGCCATTCCAAAACCACTATTTAAAACATCCAAATCGACTACACTACTCGTCAATGAACTTTCAAATGTATACACTGAATTTGTTCCGACCGGAAGTGGATTGACTTTGAAACTTAACGTAAAGATATCTTTTGATAAAAGTGAGAGTGCAAGCAAAGAACCGACTTCTGCATAAATTTGATTACCGTTTTGTTGAATCGAACTGGCCGGTACATTTGCAACCTTCGCGCCCAGCAATCCTGTATAGGAATAACTCAAACTGATTGTCCCTGCCTGAATCGATTGCATCACTTCCTGTGGGAGTTGAAAAATCACGTATTTGCTTCCTAATCCTAAACTCAAAACGGATTGCATATCCGCAGTCAACGTAATTTTCCTTTGCGCTGCTTCATAGGCGGCGGTCAGGTTGACCGATCCTACCAACGCGACATCGAGTGCTCCTCTTTGTTCTGCTTTTTCCGCTCCTTCGTCGACAGGTATTTCCTTATCCTCTAATGCAGGATTTTGTGACTTTGATGCAGTTGATGATTCATCCTCGGATTCTAGTGATTCTTTCTCTTCAGGTACTTGAGGATCTAGTGTCAGGGGTATGTCAGTCTCGGGTGTTGGGGACTCTTCCTCTTCTGGTGCTTGAGGTTCTGGTGTCGGGGGTATCTCACTCTCGGGTGTTGGGGACTCTTCCTCTTCTGGTGCTTGAGGTTCTGGTGTCAGGGCTATTTCACTCTCGGGTGTTGGGGACTCTTCCTCTTCTGGTGCTTGAGGTTCTGGTGTCAGGGGTATTTCACTCTCGGGTGTTGAAGATGCTTCCGGTGACGCAGGCTCTGCGTGATCAAGTTCGTCGTTTTCTGGTGGCACGACCGCTTGATCCTCACCTTTTGCCCTATCGTCTTCTTCCTTTTTTGCTTCTTCGTTGGATTCATTTTCTGCTTCATTCAAGGTGTTTTCACAATAATCGACTACATCGATTGCATTTTGGTCAGGTGGCGGTTGTGCTTCGAGAATGCTTACACATTCTTTTAACGTCGGATTACCTTTAATCGTAATCGAAGTTGCATTCGCTAAAGCGTGTGTGCCTGACAAGAAAATAATAAGCACTAATATTGTTGGGATAGATTGGATTGGAGATTTTTTTATCAACCACTACCTCCCCCTCCTAACGACCGATTACGATTAACTCATTCACGACTTACTTCAACAATTACCTTATAAACACTAAAATAAACCAATTATTTTACAATTTAAAAGATGTATCTTTCTTATTTTTTTCCTGAAATATGTTTATATGCTTGATATAACTCATTTATTCTCTCGTATCACTTTATCAAAATTATAATTTACTGTTTAAAATCTTCAAAAAAATACACCTTCCCATCGGAAGGTGTATTCCATTACTTATTCCTTCTCTGTTTCCTGATCCGGAAGCGGCAACTGCACCATGCTGCCCGATCCACTCACAAGTGGTGACTTTCCGTCCCACTTCTTGACAGCTTCATATTGAATCATTTCGGCAGTCAACGTTTTTTGAAGTTCCTTCTGTGCTTTCGCCAAACCTTGCGCTTCAATCAAACGCGCATCTGCTTCCCCTTGTGCCTCGACACGAAGTCGTTCTGCTTCAGCTTTGGCAATCGCGAGATCCGTTTTCTTCTTATCTAGCTCTTGTGAGGCTTTAACACGAGAATCGATGGCTTCTTGTGTTTTTTCATCTGGTTTCGGAGCACCGAGTGCAACGTCCTCAATGATGAAACCGATTTTTTTAACGTCTTCTGCAAATTGCGTTTGGATGCTCGTCGAAACATTTCCTGACTCTTCACCGAACAATTCGAGTACCGTTACTTTCGAAATTTGCTCTCGTGACGCATCATATAAACGTTGTTTCAAATAGCCATCTGCGATTTCATCGATATCGATCGGTCCGAACTTATTGAATACTTTCGTGACTTGATCGGGAGAGACTGCAAAACTGTACGTAAAGTCGACAACAATGTTCTTCCCGTCTTTTGTCGCGAGTGTCATATTGTCGAGCGACTTCGTTTGTGTCCGAATCGGATACTCCGTCACACGTGTGATCGGTGAAACGACGTGCCACCCTTGCGAAAGTGTTTCGTCCTGGACACCGCTTGACGGTTTGTAGACGACACCGACTTGCCCCGGTTCAATCTGTTCGACGATGAACGGTGTCATGGCAAGGAGTGCAACGACGATGACACCGGCGATGATCATCGCTGGGTTAATTCTTTTCTTTGGTTTGATTTCTCTCATTATGAGTCCCCTTTGTCAATTTTGTCTTGGATATATTTATACAGTTCGATTCCTAACAAGGCGATGAGTGCGAAAAACAGTAAGGTAAACAATGTTGCCATGATTTCTCATCCCTCCTTCATCCTGCCTCTTTAACTTATACGGTTGATTTCAGAAAATGTTTCATGACCATGGTTGCTTATTTTTAGAATCTGTCTTAACATGTAAAGAACTTTGTCCTTGAAACGAGCCGTATCATTTTGTGGTACACTCGTAACAGCACATCACACACTAGAAACGAGGGTTCATCTCTATATGATTACAGTACAAAACGTCGGCCTCCGCTTTGCGGACCGCAAATTATTCGAAGACGTCAACATCAAGTTCACACCAGGTAACTGTTACGGTCTGATTGGTGCGAACGGCGCCGGTAAATCGACTTTCCTCAAAATTCTTGCAGGAGACATCGAAGCACAACAAGGCGATGTCATCATCACACCGGGTGAGCGTCTTGGCGTACTCCGTCAGAACCATTATGAATATGAAGAGTTCCAAGTCATCGAAACCGTCATGATGGGACACAAACGTCTGTATGAAGTCATGAAAGAAAAAGATGCAATTTATATGAAAGAAAACTTCTCGGATGAAGACGGCATGCGTGCCGCTGAACTCGAAGGAGAATTCGCAGAAATGAATGGTTGGGAAGCTGAGTCTGAAGCTGCGATGCTCCTTCAAGGTCTCGGAATCAAAGAAAGCCTGCACACAAAAACAATGGCTGAATTAACAGGTGGAGAAAAAGTTAAAGTCTTGCTCGCGCAAGCGTTGTTCGGTAAGCCGGATATTCTGTTACTCGATGAGCCGACCAATGGTCTTGATTTGAAAGCCGTCAAATGGCTCGAAGAATTCCTGATCGGGTTTGAGAACACGGTCATCGTTATTTCCCACGACCGTCACTTCCTCAACAACGTCTGTACGCACATGGCCGATCTCGACTACGGGAAAATTCAACTCTATATCGGGAACTATGATTTCTGGTATGAGTCAAGCCAACTCGCTTCACGGATGGCTGGCGACCAAAACAAGAAAAAAGAAGAAAAAATTAAAGAACTTCAAGCCTTCATCGCGCGTTTCAGCTCGAATGCTTCAAAAGCGAAACAAGCGACGTCACGGAAGAAGTTGCTCGATAAAATCACACTTGACGACATCCGTCCGTCATCACGCCGCTATCCGTTCGTCGGTTTCTCACCGGAACGTGAAATCGGAAACGATTTGTTGACGGTTGAAGGTCTCTCGAAGACAATCGATGGCGTCAAAGTCCTCGACAACGTCCGTTTCTCATTAAATAAAACAGACAAAGTGGCATTCATCAGCCAAAGCGATATCGCCATCACAACACTGTTTAAAATTTTAATGGGTGAAATGGAAGCAGACAGCGGGACATTCAAATGGGGTGTTACGACGTCACAATCGTATTTGCCAAAAGACAACTCGGAGTTCTTCGAAGGGTCTGACAAAACGATTCTCGATTGGTTGCGCCAATACTCACCAGCTGATGAAAGTGACACATTCCTCCGTGGTTTCCTCGGTCGGATGCTCTTCTCCGGAGAAGAAGTCATGAAAAAAGCGTCAGTCCTCTCTGGGGGAGAAAAAGTCCGTTGTATGTTATCGAAAGCGATGCTCAGTGGTTCAAACGTCCTCGTCCTTGACGATCCGACGAATCACTTAGACCTCGAATCAATCACAGCACTCAACGATGGCTTGATTGCTTACAAAGGTGCGATGCTCTTCAGCTCGCATGACCATCAGTTCGTCGAAACAATTGCGAACCGCATCATCGAACTCACACCAAACGGAATCGTCGATAAAGAAACGACGTACGATGAGTACCTCAACAACGATTCAATCCAACAACAATTGACTGCGTTATACGCACATTGATTTGTCTACTGTCCTCGTTAATCGGGGGCAGTTTTTTGTAAATACGTTTATATTTTTTTGTTAAGTATCATCTTCCTTACTTAAAAAGGTACACCTATTCTCGCAGTAATCGAGAGTAAGCGTACCTTTTTATTCTTGGATTTGCTTCACTTCTTTTTCGAGCCGCTCGAGAAATCCTTTGACGATTTTCTCGTTTTCACGTTCTCCGCCTAACGATAAGAGACTGCGACCGACGAAGTTGACGCCTTCATTTTTCCCCGTGTAAATCAAACGGCAGCTCGTCGCATCAATTCGCTTCAGCGCAAACGACATCTCAAGGCGAAACATCTTCGCTAACGTAAAACCAATCGTATTTTGTTTATAGTCCGGTTCATTCGTATAAGCGAGATCGGTCACGATGTAGGTTTCAAGACGATTCCCTTGCATGTAGGTTTGCCGGTACGTCGATCCGACGACGCCCGGCTTACGTTCAATCACCTCATGCTGGACGACACCCGGAATGAGTCGTTGCAGTCGATCGTGATCAAACAGATGCCACGCCTGTTCGATTGGAATCGCAAGTACTTTTTCTTCACGCCACGTCACCATGACACCACCTCCTTTTAGTTTAAAAATACCCTGATGTCCGTCGTTCTAACGCTCGACTCCGGCACAATCAGGGTATTTTTCTTACTTCAAGTGGTTTTTGATGTTCACTTCACGGTTTGACGTTCTAACGCATGACCAAGGAATGTTGCGAGTTCCAGCATCCCGAACTTCCCAGCTGCCGCTTCAGCGTCCGAATTGTAATTCGTATTCGTATTGACGTCGTACGTATAAATCGTCCCGTCTGCATCCTTGATGAACTCAATCCCGGCGACCGCGATTTTATTTTCTTGCAGGAACGCTTCATACTGGGCGATGATCGGGTCATCGAACCCGTCGACAATTTGGAATTTCATCGGTGTCTCTGCCGCCTCTTCTCCGACCGGGCAGAACAAATCATCGATGACACAAACATCCGCGGGGCAGAGCTCGAATCCTTCCGACGTATCGACACGGACCGCATAGACGAACTTACCACCGACGAATTCACAACGCGTAATGTAGGGTTCAGGTGCTTGAATGTACTCTTGAATCAACGTGATGCCGTCGACCGGCTCATCGAATGTCGGTCCGTCAAGATACGTCTCGAGTGCTTCAATCGAGTGGAACAATTGAACGCCGAGTCCTTTACCGGCACGATTGTGTTTCGTGATGAACGACGATACTCCGATGTTTTGAGCGGCTTGGACGATTTGATCACGTCCGACGGCTGCCGTCGTTTTCGGAACACGGATACCTGCTTTTCGTAAGGCGGTGTATTGGTTGACCTTACTGACCTCGAGTCGTAACGCACGGGTTCCGTTGAAAACGGTCCGGTCATGTTCTTCGAGCCAAGCGAGGAACCCTTCCGTCAATTCTGGTGCATAGCGGTGCCCGCGCGTATGGGACGAGGCACTCATCCGGCTGTAAAAAACGCCTTCCGGTGGTGTTTCATCGAGTGGGACGACCCCTTCGTTGAGGTGCCACTGTTCATACGGTAAGTTGAGTTCCTCGAGTCGCTTGATTAAATGATCCGTCCATTCCTGATTTTCGTGTAAGATATGAATTTTCGTCATTTTAGTTGACCTACCTTTCGTTTCGCTTCGACGCGTGGCATGACCTCGCGGGCAAAGCGTTCCATTTCTTCGAGTTGCGGAGAAAATTGAAGCAAGAGCAATGTCACGCCGACTGCTTCAAATTCAAGAATCCGTTCTGCGATTTGATCCGGCGTCCCAATCAAGTTCGGACGCAGTCCCCGGTTTGAGACCGAATAGTCATTTCGTTTGACCTGTTGTTCGAGTTGCGATTTACTGACGAAGTCGTCATACCCGGCATATCCGGCACCGTCTTCTTTAACGTTCGTAATCCGGTGCCATTCTTCGAGCGCCGCTTCTTCCGTCTCGCGACAGATGATGTAGGCCGCCAGTCCGAAACTCGCAAGCGGCTGCTTCCCGGTCGCCGCGCGGCGGGTTTTCATATCCGTAATTTTCGTCGCGACTTCATCGACCGTTCCTCCATGCATGACATAGGCATCACAGTGATTGACGATCGTCTGTTTCCCCGTCTCACTCTCACCACCAGCGTAGAGCTTGATTCCGGGACGCTGAACGGGTTTCGGGTGAAGCTCTGCCCGTTCCAGCTGATAGTACGCCCCATCAAAACTATAGGGTGATGCGTCCGCCCATAATCCTTTCATGACCGTCACGAATTCTTCCGTCCGGGCATATCGTTCGTCATGGGCTGTAAAAATCCCATTGTATTGACGGGCTTCTTCCTCCCACCAGGCCGAGACGACGTTGAGCGTAAAACGTCCGTTACTCAACTGATCGAGGTTCGCCGCCATTTTTGCTGTCGTCGCCGGATTATGAAAACCGGGCCGGACGGCTGTCATGATTTCCAACCGTTCCGTTGTCGCCGCAATCGCCGCTGCCGTCGTCCACGCCTCAAGACTCGGTTCGGCTATTCCTTTAATGTCGTTTAAGTTCAATTCTGCAATCAATGTCGTAGAAAAGCCAATCCGTTCTGCCGTCTGTGCGACTTGTTTCGCATAATCGAATGTCGCTGGCATTTGTTCCTCCTCGACGTTTCGTAACCAACCCCCGAAGATTGGTAACCAAAATCCGTATTCCATCCCCTGTGCCCCCTTTTTGCATAAAAAATCGCTCTTTTCGTTTAGAAAAGAGCGACGAATATCTACTGTCGGCTCTTATCTTCAAAGGAATAAATTCCTCTTGGAAGTAGCACCTTCCGCTCATGCGGGGTTGCTGAAGTGTCGTCGGGCCAGTCCCTCGACTTCTCGTGATAAGAATAATTGAAATTAGCGTACATCTTTTAGCAGAGTAAAGCAACCTTTAAACCTTCTTTTCCTATCGGAATTAAAAAACATTTGGAAAATCACTCTGTTTCTTGATACTTCTTTGTCTAGAAGCTAAAAACAGGAATTGCACATCGGTTTAAGATGGCAATCCCTGCTTTGTATGGTGCTGTTCAAAATCAATTCATTCTGGTGATACGAACGGTGAGTCATTGTGATTTGCATCCATCATGGCTGTCCGGTGACCAGTCGTCGAAACTTCTTCCCCACGCACGCGATCGTAGAACTTCGCGATTGTGACGCTGAAGTACGGGCCAATCCAGAGGAAACCGATTCCGATCGTAACAATTCCGAGCAAGAACCAACCGATGAACGAAAGGACGAGGAAAAACGCCTCTTTTTTGTGTCCATCCATCATTTGGCGTGAACGTGTAATGGCATCAAGGATGCCAATCGATGGTTCGTCCCGAATGATGTAATACGTCAACATGTAAGAGAATGACTTAATGATTCCTGGAATGATGAAAAGTAAGAACCATAGCCCTAAGAAAAAGGTTTGGACGATTGACACTCCAATGGCTTTCAAGAACATTTTGTACGGCTCAAACAAATCGGCGACTTTCGTCTGCTCGTCTCGGGCGACAGATAGGGCGAGCCATGACCATCCCATTGCAACCGGTAAGGTCAACACCGTCAAGAGCATACCAATCAAGTCGATAAATTGGAAATCCTCTTCGGGTGAGGACGCAAATCCGTTCGGAACGCCTTGAATGATTAAGAACAACAACATCATTAATGCCATGAAGCCCCATCGTCCCTGCAACGACTCGCGCGCTGCTAATTTTAATTGTTTTGACATCGAAAGATCCTCCTCAAAAATAAGTGCTACCTTTCTTTACGGTTTATTTTTGAGGAGGTTTCACTTTTTAACGCTCGTCTTTTAGTAAACGTTGGACCATTGCTTTTTCAAGTTGTTGCTGGCACGCCGTATACAAAGAGCGTCGTCCATCGAGTCGTTCAATCGCAAACGGAATATCGTGCTTTTTTGCTTGCACGAGGACATGTGCCGCTGCTGCGTGGGAGACGCGACTTTTGATGACGACAATCGCATCTGTCTTTTTCGCGAGACAGGCAATTTTTTTCGCAGCTTGGGCATCACCGCCAAGATGGATTAATTCGACTCCCGTCTCCGCAAAGAAGTCGCGGTAGACGGCGCGCTGTTGCTCATTACCGACGATGACGAGACGCATGCCGTCGTAGGAAGCAAAATCGAGTGCCGTTTTATCGACGAATTCGATTGGTTGACCTGGTAATGTCGTCGTATCGAGACGTTCGAGTTGCTGGACTTTCTTTTCCCGGAGGCGCCGCTCTTTTTTGACTTTCTTCGCCTTCGGTTTCCGTTGCATCATCTTGTCGTAGCGTCCTGTTTTCGCCTGTTTGTTTGCAGGTGACGCAGTGGCGGACTCGGGCGAACCACTCGATACGTCGCGTGCCGGTAATTCCGTCATGGTCGGTACTTCGTAATGAAATGCGTGTTTCCAGACAATCGTCAATGTCTCCGGATGACCTTTCCACATGACGAGGTCGACGAGTTGACCTGCTTTCAGTTGGAAGAACCGCATGTCTTCGAGTGGTGTCGTGTAATAGAACGGTTTTCCCGTCTCATCTTGCAGTGGACCGTCAATCGTTGCTTCGATGATGCCATGGTTCTTGACGATACACTTTTCAAAAACGATTCGCTCTGCAAGTGGTTTTACTTGATCCGTCGCGACGACGGCTAAGATTTCAAGCGACGTCCGGCGCTCATCTTGATGTAGGACTTGGACACGGACTTCCATCCCATGCTCCAGGTTCCAGTCACGGATTTCTGTTTCTGAGACATGACTGTTTGGCCATTCCCGTAACGAGCCGCCCTTTAATTGCCGTTCGAACGTATAGGAATACCGTTGTTCGACAATCCGTTCAACTTCTTCCTTCCGTTCCTGGATCATTTTGATCGGGAGGCTAGATGGTGTTTCCGGACGTTCTACTAGTTTCGTCGTTGTTTGACGTGGCGCGTAGTACTGCGACAGCTGGACCCATTCATCGATTCCGTTGATTTCTTCAAGTAACAAACCCCAGTCGTCTGCTGTCTCGACGATGTTCAGTTTGCTTGTAACTAACTCCTTCGCTCGTTCGATTACGTGATGCATCATGTTAAAAACCCCTTTGCTATTTTTTCCAACTATAGCAAGGTCATGATGCTTCACCCGCGCAAAAAAACAACCTGGTATTTTTTTGTTATGGGTTACGATTTAACTTCGACTGCGGAGTCGCCACTTCGGTATTTTTCGACGACGACAATCAAGACGGTAATGATGACGAGTAAGAACCAAGACGATAATTTGCCAAAATCGACAAGTGCCCACCCCTCTTGCTGATGCGGATAGACCCAGCCCTTAAAAAAGGTGACGATGTTTTCCGCCAGCCAAATGAACCAGGCAATTAGTAAAAATGATAAGACAAGCGGGAGACGGTAAACCGTATCCTCTAGTCGGAAGTAGACCCACGATTTAAAGAAGACGACGATGACGAGTCCCATCAAGAACCACCGTAAATCGAGCATCCAGTGGTGCGTAAAAAAGTTTAAGTAAATCAAACTCCCGACAGCAAGTGCGAGGGTCGGACGTGGAAAGGACGTAAACCGAAGATCAAGTCGCCGAAACGCCTGACAGATGTAACTCGCGACACTGGCATACATGAAGCCCGCATAGAGCGGAACACCCAGCACCTTCGAAAATGCGTCTTCCGGATAACTCCATGAACCGACATGGACTTTAAACAGCTCAAGTCCTAACCCGATGACGTGAAAAATAAGAATCAGCTTGAACTCTTCTTTCGTCTCATAACGGGTCACGAGTAAAGCGACTTGGACGAACAGACACCACAGTAACAGGATGTCATAACGGGCAATCGGTTCACTCGGCAAATAACGTGACAAGGCGAGTGCAGCAAAGATGGCTACTGGAAAGATACAACAGAGCGCTTCAAGATATGTAAAACGGATGAGATGGCGGATCAATCGCATCGACGTCCCTCCTCTTCTTTCTTTAAGTATACGAGACGTTCGCCGTACCTCCCTCCTTCTCAAGTTGGACATTCGACAATTTGTTGCTTCTGCTTTAGTCCACGAACGTGATACAGTTAACGAATACGTATCTTATTGAATCGAGGTGACACGCAACGATGTTCAAACGTTTCCATACGTCCTGGTTGCTGCGCGCAACGTTGAAGTGGTTCTTATTTTTAAGCGGTCTCTTTTTACTCGCCGTCGGTTCCTCCATCATGATCACCGCTAACCTCGGTGTCTCGACTTGGGATGTCCTGCATCTCGGTCTTCAAAACAAAACACCTTTGTCAGTCGGGACGGTCATTCTTCTCGTCGGTCTGCTGCTCGTCCTCGTCAAATACTTACTCGACCGGATTCGACCGCAAGTCGGGACACTCGTCAATGCAATTTTCGTCGGTGTCTTCATGAACCTCGTACTTGGTTCTCATTTGCTTCCGTCGTTTTCAGCTGTCTGGCTAAACGCTGTATGGCTCATCTTCGGTATTTTCATCATCGGCATGGGGGCAGGACTTTACGTCGCCGTCGGATACGGCGCCGGTCCACGTGACGGATTGACCTTGACGTTAGCGGATCGTTTCGGAACCTCAATCCGGATGATGCGGACAATCATGGAGATAACGGCATGTGGTCTCGGTTGGTTACTCGGTGGCCCCGTCTTTTTCGGGACCATCCTCTCGATCTTTTTGATTGGACCGTTTCTTCAATTTTGGTTAGTCTATTTCCGGCGGATGATTGCCGCAATCGATGCTGGGGTCGTTCGACCGAACGAACAAAAAATCAGCTGAGCCGCCTGACTCGATATCGTTTCGAAAGAAATGGTATCTTTTTTTCGTGGATGAAGCAGATTAGTTGCACCTAGAAAAAATACACGTTATATTCGTTTACATATCAATCTTTGATACGTCAAAGGTTTCTTGGAACGAAGGGAAGGATGTGATGATTTGAGTATTTCTTGTACGGAAAAAGGACGCCTCATTTATGCGCTCGTCTCGGTCAATAAGACGATTGCGCAAAAATTTGATTTATGTACAGATGGCTTCAGTCAGACTCGGATGGACTTACTAGCCCAACTCGAGGTCGGAAAGACGATTAGTCAAAAAGAATTGCAGCAACGCGTCAATGTCGACAACGCTGCTGTGACGCGACATTTAAAACATCTCGAAACGAACGGAATGATTCAACGTGTCCGTTCTGAGAGCGATAACCGTGTCATCCTCGTCTCATTAACTGCAGAGGGTGCCACGCGTATCACACAATTGCGCCAGCAAAAAGATGACTTCTTGGAAAGTCTGTTAACCGGCTTTACTGAAGAAGAACAAGATCAACTCGCACAAATGATTCAGCGCATTGAAGATAACGCGTTAACATTACCTAAAACTACTGCACGATAAAAAAGGAGAGCTTACTCATGACAACACAAACATCTACTGACTTTATGGAAATCGTAAAAGGCCGTCGTTCAATCCGCAACTACGACACGGACGTAAAAATCTCAAAAGAAGAAATGACACAAATTCTTGAAGAAGCAACACTCGCACCGTCTTCAGTCAACATGCAACCATGGCGTTTCCTCGTCATCGACAGCGAAGAAGGAAAAGCGACGCTCGCTCCACTCGCGAAGTTCAACCAAGTCCAAGTCGAGACATCATCTGCTGTCATCGCTGTCTTCGGTGACATGAACGCCATCGATCAACTCGAAAACATTTACGATACGGCCGTCGCACAAGGACTTATGCCGCAAGAAGTCCGCGATCGTCAAGTTCCGGCAATCAAAGGTATGTATGAAAACGTTCCTGCTAGTGCACTTAAAGACAGCATCTTGATCGACTCAGGTCTTGCTTCCATGCAATTGATGCTCGTCGCTCGCGCACACGGTTACGATACGAACCCGATCGGTGGATACGAAAAAGATCAAATCGCTGAAGCTTTCGGCATGGATAAAGATCGTTATGTACCAGTCATGCTCCTTTCAATCGGGAAAGCTGTTGATGCAGGATACCCATCAGTCCGTCTTCCAATCAACGATATCGCAGACTGGAAATAAGTTCGATTCGCTTCATCAAAAAATAGAGAACACAACAAGGGAGATTGAATACTATGACAACTCAAACAACTACTGACTTTATGGAAATCGTAAAAGGCCGTCGCTCAATCCGCAACTACGACACGGACGTAAAAATCTCAAAAGAAGAAATGACACAAATTCTTGAAGAAGCAACACTCGCACCGTCTTCCGTCAACATGCAACCATGGCGTTTCCTCGTCATCGACAGCGAAGAAGGAAAAGCGACACTCGCTCCACTCGCGAAGTTCAACCAAGTCCAAGTCGAGACATCATCTGCTGTCATCGCTGTGTTCGGCGACATGAATGCGGTTGATAGCATCGATACAATCTACGACATGGCTGTTGAAAAAGGGCTTATGCCGCAAGAAGTCCGCGATCGCCAAGTACCAGCAATTAAAGGATTCTACAGCCCAGAAGATACAGACACACTTCGTGACAGCATCTTGATCGACTCCGGTCTTGTTTCCATGCAATTGATGCTCGTCGCTCGTGCGCACGGTTACGATACGAACCCAATCGGTGGGTACGAAAAAGATCAAATCGCTGAAGCTTTCGGCATGGATAAAGATCGTTACCTCCCTGTCATGCTCCTTTCAATCGGGAAAGCCGTTGACGCAGGATATCCATCAGTCCGTCTTCCAATCAACGACATCACAGATTGGAAATAAGCAATCCGCACGACGAAGAGAGCACCTCGTTTTAACGGGGTGCTCCGACTGTAGACAAAGTTCTATCGGGAGATAAAAGCGTCTTTTTTCGTTGCTTTCCTCGGGCGAGGCGGAAGCCGTTGCTCCTTGATCCTCACGGACAATGAGCAGGGTCTTGCCTGCCTCTGAACGTGCGTTAAAAACGCACTTTTCCCCGTAGGAGTCCACAGAAAAATGACGCTTTTTAGGTAACGTCGTGACGCAAAGCCGGGATGGCAGACGGTTTAGAACGCAATCCGTCTCGAATCGCTTAGAACCGCGAAAAGCAATCGGTCGCGACCCTGCAGCTTTGCTGTAGCGGCGCGGAAGATTGCCGCTTTGAAGACGAGGCGTGACAGGGAAGCGCAAACGGATTGCCTCTCGATATAACATGTTCACGCTTCATAAGCGTTTGTCTACACGCTGAGCACCTCGTTTTACGGGGTGCTTTTTTTGCTATATTCCTGTCCCTACTCTGCATTAAAGTTCAATTCGGCTCAATCCTTTTGTATACTGAACGAAAAAGGAGCGGATGCAGGTGTATGACGTAACGATCATCGGCGCAGGTGTCGCCGGAATTTTTCTGGCACACGAACTCGTACAGGACGGACAATCCGTCTTAGTGATTGACGCCGGAAAACCGTTAGCCGAAAGAACCGTGACAGACGCTTACCTCGGCTTTGGCGGACTCGGTAAATCAGAAGGAAAATACAATTATTCAACAGAGTTCGGGGGCGAACTGGAACAAAAGTTAGGTCCGGAAGCGACACTTCGCTTAATGCAACAAGTCGATGCTGTCCTGTGTCAGTACGGAGCACTGGAGGTCCCTTTGTATTCCACTCATAATGCGTCATTTGCGGCGCGTGCTGAAGACGCTGGTTTACATACAATCGAGACGTCCGTCCGTCATCTCGGAACTTCACTTACGAAACAGGTGCTCGCCCGACTGGAGGACATGTTGATGCAGACGGTCACGTTCCGCTTTTCGACGCAAGTCGAACAGATACAGAAACAAGCGGATACTACATTCACACTCAAAACAGCGTCAGAGACGTTCTCGAGCCGACGAGTCGTGCTTGCGACCGGACGTTCCGGAACGGACTGGATGCGCCAGCAGCTAAAGCAGCTCGGTCTGGTGCAAACGAAAACACGACTCGACCTCGGGATTCGGATTGAAATGGATGAAGCGCCTTTTCGGACTGTATTACAGGACACGTTCGAAACGAAACTGGCATACGCATCTGACGCTGGAACGGCCGTCACCTACTGCATGAATCCGACCGGTCGGATCATCCGCAAATATCAAGAAGGTCTCGTCATGCCGGACGGACAAAATTTCCGCGAACAGACGACGGGGACGGCAAATTTAAACTTCACGTTGTTTTTACCACGCTATTTCGATACGTTGACCGCAGCGAATCAATTTGCGACTTCAGTCATCGGACAAATCAACCAGGGGTCGGACCGGATTGTCGTCCAACGTCTCGGTGACTTGCTTGCCGGTGTAGCTTCTACAGCAACCGGAATCGCTCACAATCAAGTCGTCCCGACGCTCGAAGCAACACCAGGAAACCTGCTCGACGAGGTCCCGGACACAGATCTCACCGTGTTACTCGGATTTTTCGAGCGGCTCGAACGTTTGCTCGAAACTCCGCTCTCCCCTGATACATTGCTTTACGGAATGGACGGGAAGTTTTACGCTCCGGTCCTCGCGACCTCCCGTGACTTCGAAACAGACATCACGGGACTGTATGCAATCGGGGATTGTTCTGGCGCGACCCATTCGCTTTCGCAAGCAGCGGCGAGCGGTCTCCACCTCGGACAAGTCTTACAGCAAAAAACAGCCGTTTCGGGAGAGTAAAGCTCTCTCAAAACGGCTGTTTTTCATTCAGTTCTTATTTTTTAAACGCTTCATATACTTTCAGTTGTTTCCCTTTGACCTTCGTCGTCTTCATCGCGCGTAAGACGAGTGGTCCTTTACCGTTCAGAATCTCGACATACGTTACCGTATCTTGAATCGTGATGATCCCGATATCCTGAGCAGTCATCCCTTCGATTTTCGCAATCGTTCCGACAAAATCAACGGCCCGAAGTTTCTTTTTCTTCCCGCCATTGAAATAGAGCTTCATGATGTCAGCGTTCAGTTGTTGTGTTTTTGATGTGCGGACATCCGTCGTCGTGATTTTCTCTTCGAACGCATCTGCCGTCCGAATCAATTCACGTTCCGTCGGTGCTTGACGTTTTTCGATTGCTTCGCCACGGTACTGTTCGACTTCACGAAGACGGCGCATATCCGCTTCCGTCACGAGGCTGATTGCTTTCCCCATTGCGCCGGCACGCCCTGTCCGACCCGTACGGTGCACATAACTTTCTTTTTCGACCGGCATGTCGTACTGGATGACGTGGGTGATGTTTTCGATGTCAATTCCACGTGCTGCGACGTCTGTCGCGACCAAGTAACGGAATTCGCCTGCACGGAATGCCTTCATGACCGCAAGGCGCTCGTCCTGCTCCATTCCGCCGTGAATTTTCTCGACCGGATACTCCATTGCCGTCAGTCCTTGGGCGACGAAATCGACATGTTCCTTCGTCCGGCAGAAAATCATACAACGGTCCGGATTTTCGACGACCGTGACGTCTTTCAGGATTGCAAATTTCGTCTTATCGGTTACAGAAATATAACTGTGATCGATTTGAGCGATTTCGGTTGCATTTGTCGTGATTTCGACCTCTTTCGGCGACTGCATGTAACGTTCGCTCAGCTTGTGAATGTCTTGCGGGAACGTCGCTGAGAACAACATCGTCGTCCGTTGTGTCGGCAGTTGTTTTAAAATCGTATCGACTTGCTCGAGGAAGCCCATGTTCAGCATCTCATCCGCTTCATCCAGGACAAGGTATTTGACCTTTTCAAGCGAAAGTGTCCCTCGCTCGAGGTGATCGAGCACACGACCTGGTGTTCCGACGACGATATGGGTCTTCTGTTTTAATTCCGTGACCTGACCACGGAACGGCTGTTTCCCGAAAACGGCTGTCGCTTTAATCCGCTTGTAACGCCCGATGTTCATCACGTCTTCCGTGACTTGCAGCGCCAGTTCACGTGTCGGTGTCAAAATTAGCGCTTGTGGTTTATTTTCTTCCCACTCGACGAGTTCACAGAGTGGAATGCCGAACGATGCCGTTTTCCCGCTTCCTGTGCGTGATTTGACGATGATATCTTTTTCAGACAAGGCGACCGGAATGACGGCTTGTTGGACATCCGTCGGAGTATGGTAACCAAGTTGTTCAATCGCTTTTAAAATTGGTGAACTGAGTTGAAAATCAGTGAATGGTTTTTTTGGCATGTGAATCCCTCATTTATTATATAGTTTCGAATTGACCGTACATCTCATGACCTCTCATTATGCGCTACTTTCCGCAGGACGTCAAAAGAGCTTCCCGTCAGAGTGACAGGAAGCTCCACTTGCTTATTTTGCTGCGACTTTATCTTTTTTGATTTGTTTACTACGTAACTGTCCACATGCTGCATCGATGTCTGTCCCGTGCTCGAGACGAACACCACAGTTGAGACCGTTCTTTTTCAACGTATCGTAGAATGTCGAGATATCTTCTGACGTACTCCGTTGATATTGACCATGCTCATCAACCGGGTTGTACGGAATCAAGTTGACATACGTCAAGTGACGTTTGTCTTCGAATAATTTCGCAAGTTCGATTGCTTGTGCTTTTTGGTCATTGACTCCACGAAGTAAGATGTACTCAATCGTAATTTTACGATTCGTCGTCTTCACGTAATAATCGATGGCAGGCATCAATTTTTCGAGTGGAATCGCACGGTTGATTTTCATGATTTGTGTGCGCAACTCGTTGTTTGGTGCGTGCAATGAAATCGCCAAGTTCACTTGAAGTTTTAAATCTGCGAATTTGTAGATTTTATCAGCAAGACCACTTGTCGAAACAGTGATGTGACGTGCACCGATCGCAAGACCGTTGTGATCTTTGATGACGTTCAAGAAGTCGACCATGTTGTCGAAGTTATCAAACGGCTCACCGATACCCATGACGACGACGTGGCTGACACGTTCTTCTTTACCGACAGCATCGAGGTGATGTTGGACGTTCATGATTTGTTCGACGATTTCACCAGCTGACAAATCGCGGCTCTTCTTAATCAATCCACTCGCGCAGAAGCTGCAGCCGATGTTACAACCGACTTGTGTCGTCACACAGACAGAGAGTCCGTATTTGTGACGCATGAGGACTGTTTCAATCAAACTGCCGTCATACAACTTGAAGAGGAACTTGATTGTTCCGTCCGCTGATTCTTGTTTAACTGATTCTGTCATCGAGCCAATCGCAAAACTCTGATCTAACAACTCAAGGCAATCCTTGTTGACATTCGTCATTTCAGCGAAAGTAGTGACACGTTTACGATAAAGCCAATCCCAAACCTGCTTCGCACGGAACGGCTTGTGACCTTGATGCGATAACCAGTCTGTCATCTGCTCAATTGTTAATCCATAAATGGATGGTTTATTCATTAGTGAGACCTCATTTCTTTTTCCAGAACTATAACATTCCTTTATCTTAGTAAAAATCGGGCACTTACGCAACGTTCAAATCCTAAATGTTCACTTTCTGTAGATTTCGAAAGGCTGTTTCGCTTTGTTTTGTCAAAAAAATGCCTCAAATCGATAAATTCCGTTTTCGAAAACTGATAAAAGCAAAACTACTGAACATCAGACAGATTAGCACAAGTAGAAGGATGTGCAACAGTAAATGTTCTGTCCCCGCCAGCAATCGTCCCGTATCAAACAAACTGAAGATCGATCCATAACGCACCCAGTCCGTTTTTTCACTTAAGCCCGCTCCAATCGTCAAGACAATCGAGAAGACGAGGACACCGGCAGCGACGGAAAAGGCACGACGCTCATCGTCAAAGAGTGTCGCGATAAACAACGTGAAACCAGCAACCGCATACAGCAAAAACAAGGCATTGACTTGCAGTCGCAATAAAGTCATACCATCAATCGAGATACCAGACATCGTCCAGTCCGCCATCAGTAAAACGAGCCCATTCAATAGAATGAGACAGGTACTCGCAATCAGCATGACGATGAGCGCTGCTGCCGTATATTGAATCCGCGTGATCGGGGATGCTAGATATAAAATCAATTCGCCATTGTCGATCGGACGGGCAAGTAACCGTGCCGCGAGGGACAACATATAAAACGTCGCAATGACTTGAAAAATCAAGCCGTAATAATTGCCGGCTAAGAGATCGAGCAGATTATTGAACGTCACCTTGTCATATTGGAATGCCTGTAACAATTCTTTTGGGAGAGCTTCGAGTTTTGCCTCGAGCAGACCGGTCTTCATCATCGATGGATACAAGGCGGCGAGCAACAATAAGTACAAACTGGTACCAAGTGAATAGGCAACGATCGGTTTGACGTTCTGCTTGAGTAAAGACCAGACGACCACGCTCATGATTCGTCACCCTCCCCGTAATAGTGCAAAAAGACATGCTCCAAATCATCAGCCGCCGTCTGAATCGAACGAATATCGTATGCAGTCAGAAGACGGAGAACTTGATTCAGTGTCAATTGGTCACTTGTCAAAAAGGAGACACGTTGTTGTTTTTGCGTCGCCCCGACTTGAATCGCAAATTGTTCCGCCTGTGCAGCAAGACCGAATTCGACCGTATACTGTTTCCGGCTCGACCGGATCAGTTCATGGATATCGGATTCAACGATGATTCGTCCGTCTTTTATCAACGCTGCCCGGTCGCACGACTTCTCCATCTCCGGGAAGTGGTGCGAACTCATCAAGATTGCTTTTCCGAGGCGACGTTCTTCCTCTAACCACGTCAGAAATCGTTCCTGCATCAGCGGATCAAGTCCGCTCGTCGGCTCATCAAGGAGATAGACCGGTGCGTCCTTCATGAAACATCCGACGAGTGCGAGTTTTTGTTTTGTACCTTTAGACATCTTCCGCACCTTCGTTTTCGGATCGAACGGAAAGCGCTCAAGTAAATCCGCTTGACGCTTCCGGTCCCCACCATGCAATTGTTGCATCAACTGTAAGATGTGGTCTCCCGTAAAGTCTCCCGGCAAACTGATTTCTCCCGGCAGATAACCGACGAGTCGTTTCACTTCTTTTGTTTCAACCCAGCAATCAAATCCACCAATCGTCGCATGACCGGAGTCAGCAGCAATCAAGCCCATCAATTGACGAAGTGCCGTTGATTTCCCTGCCCCATTCGGACCAATGAAACCAAAGACCATTCCCGGCTCGACAGAAAAACTGACATCGAATATTCCTTTACCCGACGCGAACGCTTTCGTGACATGTTCGAGATGAATCACTTCAACCGCCTCATTTCTTTTTTAAGAAATGGCTACAGTTAGTTATACCCGTTCTGTCATCGTGTCGGACGTAGCGAATCGATAAATCACAAACCGTTCATCATGATTTTTTTCGAATAAATCGCGTAACCGGACTTCCTCGATTTGTTCGAACGCCGTCTGGTTCTCTAAAAAATACCGGTATTCATCTGCCGGATAATAAAGAATCAAATCGATGGTCCGTGGCGCCTGCTCGACCGACTGTAAGATGTGGTTGACGACCTTGATAAAAATTTGAACGGAAAAAGGGTTAAAAAAATAAAATTTTGTCGCTTCTACCGGAATCGGATAACTTTCTGCATAGACATGTTCAAATTGAAGACTCCCGCGCCGTTTTTTAACTTTTTTTAAGTAATTCATCTGATTCGTCAGTGCATCCTCATAAAACTGACCGTTCATCTCGATTCCGATGACGGAACAGTCAAACCGATCGTGGAGATAAAAGTTCAAGCGTCCCTTCCCGCACCCAAAATCAATCACCGTATCCTCAGGATGAAACGGATAGACCGCGCATAGCTCATCCAGGGCTGCATATGGGGTCGGTTCATAACGGTTATAGTGACTGAAGGCATTGTAGAGGTGCTGGACATCAATCGTTTTAATGTGGAGCCGCGTTTCATATTCTTGTTCATTCATAGTTCAATTTCCTTCTTTCAAGCATTGTTTTCTCCATCGTACTATACTAAAGAGGTACGTAATTCGATAAAAGGGGATGTTTTTATGATCGTCGTAACGAACCGGATTAAAGTCAAAAAAGGGATGGCTGCTGCACTAGCACCTCGCTTCACACGCCCGAGTGGTCTCGACTCGATGGACGGATTCATTCGTGTCGAAGTTCTCTTAACGCAAAATATCGAAGAACATGACGAAATGAACGTCAACATGTACTGGGAAGACATGAAGCACTTCGAAGCATGGCGGAACAGTGATGACTTCAAGGAATCGCATAAGCGTCCTGCGCAGCAAGAAGGCGAGGCACAGGAGTCACCGATGCTCGGCAGTGAAATCATCACCTATGAAGTCGCTTCCGTAAAAGAAAGTACACGTTAATCGACACGACTTAAATCCCCGAATCCTTAAATCGATTCGGGGATTTAATTTTTCAAACGTTATTTTGCAATTAACCTCGCACAATATTTAACAAGGGTTAAATTGTATATCGTTCCATTTATTGTTATTATATGTCCAATACTAGAGAGAGAGGACATATTATGATTGATTCCTTAACGATTTTTGAACAAGTCATTCGAGATTTGCCTGTCGACCGGTCGTTGACACGAGAAGATATTTGTACAGAAGATTTTTTATTGCAAACAGAACATGAGTTATCGGTCTATTATTCCCCAATCGGTGACTACATCAATCCTTTCGCAAAAGTCATTATCGTCGGAATTACGCCAGGACTTGAACAGATGCGAATCGCGTTCGAAGAGATGGCCGATGCCTTACACCATGGCGTTTCGTTAGAGGAAGCGGCAAAAATCGCCAATTATTCAGCTAGCTTTTCCGGTGTGATGCGTCGAAATCTCGTAACGATGCTGGACGAACTTGATTTTGCAACAATGCTGTCGATTCCGACGACCGCTACTTTATTTAATGAACACCAGGAATTACTCCATGCGACCTCCATCTTAAAACATCCTGTTTTCTATCGCGGGAAAAACTACAGTGGTCATCAACCGAAGATAGATCGTATCCCTTTACTCCGACACTATGCGTATGAACACTTCGCAGCAGAATTGAATCAATTAAACGAACCTGCCCTGATTATTCCGCTCGGCCGAATCGTTGAGGCGACGGTTCGGACCTTACTTCATCAAGGACGGATTCGAAAACATTTTCTTTTATCGGGTTTTCCTCATCCCTCTGGTGCCAATGGCCATCGTAAACGTCAATTCGAAGACAACCGTTCCTACCTCAACCAACAATTGATTCACTACTTCACGCGTTCGGATTAAATCAAAAAAAGAGTCCCTGTCGTACCAGCTTCGCGCTGAGACGTCAGGGACTTCTTATCGACCGATATGCACAGATGTGAACACGAATTTGTCATACCGGTGCCGCGAAAATGAATATTCAAATGGTTTTCCGTTCCCTAAAAAAACGACTTGTTCCACTTCGATGACAGGATCGGTTTCGAGATTTCCAAGATATTTTTGATCCCATTCATTCGGTTTATCTGCACGGATCATTTTGTGCGAGCTCGTAATCGTATAACCAAGTTCTTCTTGAATATAGCGGTAAATCGATTGATCGAGAATCGCCTTCGTTAAACCTGTAATCAAGGAGGAAGGCATAAATGTATGCTCAATCACGTAAGCCTCTCCTTCGACGTAGCGGACACGTCTAATTTCATAGACCGGATCCGTTTGCTCAATCATCAAATGTCGTGCGACTTCCTTCTCCGGAAAGCGCACCTCAAATTGAAGTACTTCGCTTTTAACAGCCCGTTCCCCAAGCAATTTGGTCAATCCTTGCGATTCTTTGTTCAGAACGTTAATACGTCCTTGTGAAAAATTCGATGGTAAAATAAACGTCCCTTGTCCCCGTTGTCGGTAAATAATTCCTTCTAAGACGAGAATCTCAAGTGCTCTCTTCATCGTCATCCGGCTGACTTCGAATTCTTCTGCTAAGTTGATTTCGTCCGGCATCGCCTGATCGACATCATATCCCCCATTTAGGATTCGTTTGCGAAGTTCATCAGCAATTTTCTCATATTTCGGTTGTTTCTTTATAGACATGACTTCACCCCATGTATAGACATATAAAAATAATATAACAAAAAAAGATGATCAGGACTAGACATCCTAATCATCTTTTCAGTTATTTCGTAAATCCTTGCTCTTCAATCAATTGTTTGAACCAATGGCCGCTTTTCTTGACCGTTCGTTTTTGGGTCGCGAGATCGAGTCCGACAAAACCGTAACGGTTTTTATAGGCATTGCTCCAAGACCAGTTATCCATGAACGTCCATAAGTGATAACCTTTGACGTTTGATCCTTCCTTCAGCGCACGATGCATCCATTGCAAGTGAGAGGCGATGAAATCGATGCGATAATCGTCCTGAACACTGCCGTCCTCGTCCCGGTAACGTTCCTCCCCTTCTACACCCATTCCATTTTCAGAAACAAAACACTTGATGTTCCCGTAATTCTCTCGCAGGTTCGTCAAAATATCGTAAATTCCCTTTTCGTAGATTTCCCAGCCACGATATGGATTCATTTTTCTTCCCGGCATCTCGTAATAATCGAACAGATGCTCCGGCATGAAAGGTGCATCTGGATGCGGAAGGTGCTCTTTTACTTTGATGCGTCGTGGTTGATAGTAATTAATTCCGAGTAAATCAACGGTATTTTTCGCGATGAGTTCCAGGTCACCTTGAACGACCTCGGGCAAAGCACCTTGTTGTTCCAATAAATCGACCAATTCGGCCGGGAACGTTCCGAGTACGGAAGGATCCAAGAAGGAACGATTGAACAATACGTCGGCTACTTGGGCCGCTTTCACATCCCCAGCATTTTGGCTTCGAGGATAAGATGGCGTTAAATTCAAGATGATGCCAATTTCACCCGTCTGCTCTGTTTCTTTATAGGCCTGTATTGCAAGTGCACTCGATAAAATCGAATGATAGGCCACTTGAACGGCACGCTTGAAATCAACAACGTTCGGGTAGTGGAAGTCGTATAAATAGCCACCTTCTACCGGGACGATTGGCTCATTATGCGTAAACCATTTACTGACACGATCTCCGAATAGTGAAAAGCACGTTTTAGCATATTCTGTATAGGCGGTGACGACGGCACGACTTTCCCAGCCACCGATGTTTTGCAGTGCAAGCGGCATATCAAAGTGATATAGATTTACGAACGGTTCGATGTCCGCTGCAATCAATTCGTCAATCACACGATTATAGAAATCAATGGCAATCGGATTCATTTCCCCCTGCCCCTCAGGAAAAAGACGTGACCAGGAAATCGAGATTCGAAACGAGTTGTGTCCGAGTTCTTTCATCAACGCAATATCTTCTTCATAACGATAATAAAAATCAGAGGCTACCGTTGCATTTACACCATCGAAAAAGCGATTCGGTTCTTGTTCGTACCAATGATCCCAAATGTTCGGTCCTTTTCCACCCTCAAATGCTGCACCTTCCGTTTGTGTCGCTGAAGCTGCTGTTCCCCACCAAAAATCTGCAGGGAACGTATACTTTTGTTCTTTTGCCGTCGTAACTTCCGTTTGATTCATCTCATCCACGTCCTATCTCTATTTTTGAATTCAACCTACATGTTGATTTTCATCTCCGGCAACATTCGCTTCTTCTCGTTCTTTTTTCATATTCAAGCGGTCAATGAAGACTAGGAATGGGAACCACACTGCCATGATAATGGCGAAGTTGACGAGTTGTAACAATCCGCCCGCCAGTGAATTCGTTGCCATCATGCCACTGATAAACATCGGCACCGTCCAAGGCACAGCAACTCCTGTTGGCGGCGGAACGATTCCTGTCGACATCGCAAAATAAGTAACGGTTACGGTAATCAACGGTGCAAAAATCCAGGGAATCATGATGAGGGGGTTCATGACGATTGGTAACCCGAAAATGATTGGTTCATTGACGTTAAAGATTCCGGGTCCGATCGATAACTTACCGATTTGCTTCAACTGTTTTGAGCGCATGAAAAGGAGGATTGCGACGACGACAGCCAGTGTCGAACCGGAACCACCAATTCCAACTGTATAAATTTCAATGAATTGTTTACTGATGATATTCGGGAGTTCTCCATTCGCCGTATAGGCGTTTAAGTTTTCAAGTGACAAAGTGTTCCAGATCGGATCCATGACCGAATTGACGATAACTTGACCATGCAGGCCGAAAAACCAAAACAATTGAACAAAAAAGATGGCGATTAATGTCGGAACCAAACCGTTCCCAAGATTCACGAGTGGTTTTTGAACTAAATTAAAGATTAAATCGTGGAGATTCGTGTCTAAAAGCGAGGTGATAGCGATGTTAATGCCAAGGAAAATGGAAAGTGTCAAAAGTGCAGGCACAAGAGCTGAAAATGACTTAGCCACAGCAGTCGGCACACCAGCCGGCATTTTAATCGTCCAGTTTTTTTGAACGACAAATCGATAAATTTCTCCTGCTAAGAACCCTGTCATCATTGCAAGGAACATGACTTTTGCACCGAGACGGTCAAGTGGAATGACATTTCCGACAGGATCAGCAACATTTTCGACTGCTACAAAGAAAGGTGTTAAAAGTAAAAAAGAAACAAGGGCGATTACACCACCAAAAACAGCTTCTACATCATAGCTTTTCGAAAGATAATATCCGATACCGAAGACGACGAATAGTGACATGATTCCCATCGTCGCCGAGGGGGCGTTTCCTAATGAAGTTTTAAAAGCATCCAATACTCCAGGCGACATAAATTTATCTAAGAATGGTAAATTCGCAATAACAACGATTAATGAACCGAACATCGTAATCGGAAAAGCGAGCATGAACGCGTCACGTAACGTCTGAAGATAGCGGCTATTGTTTAAATATGCCGCAATCGGCATCAGAAAACGACTCAACAAATCGAACCACTTACTATTACCAGCCATTTCAATCCCTCCTCTTATTTTTGAGAAAATTTATGTTCCATCATTTCAACTAATCCTGACGTCAAATCAAGCATCGTTTGTGTCGACATCAAATGATCTTCTGCATGCAAAAGCAGTAAAGACAATGTCGTCGGCTCACCGCTCGCTTCTTTTTGGACTTGACCGAAATGAATCTGGTGCGCTTCTTGCAACTGTTCTCGGGCATCTGTTAATAACCGCCCAAATGCCTCAAATGATTCTTCCTTGTACACTTCGATTGCTTCACGAATCGTACTTCGCGCATTTCCACTATGCAAAATCATCATGAATGCTACTTGTTCCATCGTCTGTTCATTTGTTTTCATTTCTTCACCCCATCAACTTAACGGCTTGTTCATAGGCCGCTTTTCCGTCGGCCATTCCGTACGCCATCATATCGATGACTTCGACTGGTTTATCTGTCGCTTGTTGAAATTTTGATAATAAAAAGCGCATTTGTGGACCAATCAATACAACATCTGCTCCATCCATTTCTTTTAAAGCTTGGTCTTGACCGACTGCCCAAATTGTCGCCTCTTCACCAAGTGATTGGGCATGTTCCTGCATCTTAGTGACGAGAATACTCGTCGACATTCCTGAACTACACGCCAACATGATTTTTTTCATTTCAACCATTCCTTCCGCGTTTTGGAATCGCTTACAACTTTGATTATACGGATTTTAACATCCATGTCTATACTTGATTTTTATTTTGTTTATTTTTATTTTTAAAAAGTGTAGTGTTGTAATCGAAAACAACTTGGAGGAGGAACAATCATGGAAGAACTGATTTGTTTTGAGCCGATTTTACAGGAGCGGATATGGGGTGGATGTAAGCTTGGTGCATATGGATTTGATACGTTAGGCAAACAAAACATCGGTGAAGCTTGGACCTTGGCTGATCACCAAAACGGGCAAACCAAGGTGAATGCCGGACGTTTTTCCGGTGATGCACTACGGGATTTATGGTCAAATCACCCTGAAATCTTTGGGATGGACACAACGGAAGCTTTTCCTTTACTCATTAAGTGGATTGACGCTGCGGATGATTTATCCGTTCAAGTCCATCCTGACGATCATGATGCCTGTCGCCTAGAAGGACAGCCTTACGGGAAAAATGAATGCTGGTATATCGTCGATTGTCCGGCAGACGCCACCATTATTTATGGGCATGACTTCAAAACAAAAGCTGATTTGTTGCGCGCTGTCCGTGAAGACGATTTAACTTCCGGCTTAATTGATTTGCCTGTTTCACCCGGCGATTTTTTTTACGTTCCAGCAGGTACTGTTCATGCTTTAACCGAAGGGTGTCTTGTCATCGAAATCCAGCAGAACTCTGATACCACGTACCGGTTGTACGATTACGATCGAATTGACCATTCGACCAACAAACCGCGTCAACTCCACCTTAAAGAAGCACTCGAAGTCATTCAATTTCCTCATTTCCAGTACGAGGAGCCTTATGTACCGACCTCTTTTTGTTCAAGACTACTGACAACCAACGCCTATTTTTTTGTCGAGGAATGGGCCATCCATGACATGATTACGATTGCACCACGAACTTCCTTCCAAGTCATCACTATCATCAGTGGCACGCTGATCATCAACCAATTGCGTTATACCGCCGGAGACACGGTTCTGATTCCGGCAAAAGTAACTTGTACCGTTTCTGGAAAGGGGAAACTTCTATTGACTGGTCCAAATCCAACACCGAAACAACGACTTCACATCGGAATTGATCTTGGTGGGACTCACACGCGTGTTGCCGCAATCAATCAGCACCATGTCGTAAAACAATATCGATTTTTGACAGAGGCGGCTGCTGGCCCGGACTATACAATTAAACATTTAAGACAAGCCATCCAAAAGCTACTTGAAGAATTTGAAGTCGAACGAATTGGTATCGCAGCGCCTGGTCCGCTTGATGCAGCAACGGGTCGGCTATTGTCACCTCCAAACCTGCCGGGTTGGGACGATGTAAATTTAGTTCGCCCGTTAGAAGAGTTCTTCAACATCCCGGTTTCCCTTGAAAATGATGCAAATGCCGCCGCGCTCGGCGAAGCATTGTTCGGGGCAGGACAAGACTATACATCCATCTATTACATGACAGTCAGTACAGGAATCGGTGGTGGATATGTCTATCAAAAGACGTTGATTCGAGGCGCACACGGATATGCTGGTGAAATCGGAAATACGATCATCGATGCTTCTGGACCGGAACATCACGTCTTGAACAAAGGCTCACTCGAAGGATTAGCAAGCGGTACGGCTCTTCAGACGCGGGCTGATTCATTAAATGAATCTTCTATTGCACAACTTCTTGGCAATACACAGGAAAGGCTTCGTTTCGTAAATCATTTAGCAACAGGCGTAGCGAACATCATTCACACACTTGATCCGGAAGCCGTCATCATCGGTGGCGGTGTTACGGCTTCCGCCGATTTATTTTGGGAAGAGCTCTTACAAGCCGTCAATGCCCGTCTCTACCCGACGTTACGTCAAAAAACAATCATTCGCTTAGCTGCATTGGAAGGAAATGCCGGTGTCATCGGTGCTGCCCATTTAAATCGGATGAACGCCGAATAACTTCATTGTTCCTTTTGAACAGACTTTACTACTTTTTTTAAAAACAGACTTGAAACTTTTTTCTGAAATATGATAAGGTTTTCTTATTAAAAGAATATGACTATTCTATCGATGAGGTAGAGGCGCGGTCTTAATGAGTATTTGATCTGAGGATGACAACGAGGACGATCAAGGAAAGGTAATGCTGCCGAAGTATCGTCAAGTGTCTGACTTGATGGTACTGGTCGAATTGGGAAATACCCGTTCGATTGCCATACGTGTTTTGTATGGAGCGCTCCAATTCGGCTAAGAAAGACGCATCCAGCAAGGGTGTCGGCTTTGTTGCCGGTGCCCTTGCTTTTTTATATGCAATGGGTCTCATCTTCTAAAAAAAGAGGAGGAACCACACAATGGTCAATTATTCAGATTCAATCGTTGCGCTCATTCCAGCTGTCATTGCAATCGCACTTGCAATCGTGACGCGCAAAGTCGTTATTTCACTTGGTGTCGGTATTTTGATTGGTGCTTTATTGCTGCATAGCTTTAATCCAATCGATACGGTCGTCTATCTCGGCAAAAACATCTTTAGTCTATTTTGGGCGGATGGGGCGTTAAATGAATGGAACGTCTTATTACTCATCTTCTTACTATTACTCGGTGTTCTATCGACGCTTATCCAAACATCGGGCGGTGCACATGCCTTCGGTGAATGGGCAACAACACACGTCAAGACAGCGCGCGGCGCTCGCCTCGCAGCATTTGGTTTAGGTATTTTAATCTTCATCGATGATTACTTCAACAGTCTTGCTGTCGGGAATGTCAGTCGTCCGTTAACGGACCGTCGTGGCGTCTCGCGTGCAAAACTTGCTTATATTATTGACTCGACGGCTGCTCCAGTCTGTGTCATCAGCCCGCTTTCAAGTTGGGGAGCGTTCATCATCTCAATCATCGCGGGTATCTTGACGACACATTCGATTACGGAGTATTCCGCATTCAGTGCTTTCATGATGATCGTGCCACTCAACTTCTATGCGATTTTCGCTCTATTGCTGACGCTTTACATCGCGTACACAGGGATTGCGGTCGGACCGATGCGGACGCATGAACTTCGTGCATTAAAAGGTGAACTTTTCGACGCAAGTAAAGGAACACCGATGGGGATGGCAGAGGAAGTCAAAGAACACGAAGGTGGAAAAGTACGTGACCTCGTCGTTCCGATTATCGTTCTCGTCATTGCAACGGTTTCCGCATTACTCTTTACCGGTGCTCAGGCACTCGCTGCTGACAATCGTGCATTTACGTTGATTGGTGCATTTGAAGCGACAGACGTAACACGTTCACTCGTTGCTGGTGTCGTCATCAGTTTAGTCGTTGCTTTCCTGATGTTGATTGGTCGGAAAATCCCGGCGCGCGAATACGGACACAGCATCTGGGCTGGGATGAAATCCATGTGGCCTGCTGTCGTCATCTTATTATTCGCTTGGACAATCATCGCTGTTATCGGTGACATGAAAACAGGTGAGTACTTAGCAAGCTTCGTCAGTAAGTCGATTTCTGCTTCGTACCTCCCCTTCTTATTGTTCTTGATTGCAAGCTTAATGGCATTCTCGACAGGTACAAGTTGGGGAACATTCGGTATCATGCTGCCGATCGGTGCTGACCTCATCATGGCGGTCGAACCGAATCTCTTACTTCCGACGCTCGCTGCCGTTCTTGCCGGATCCGTCTTCGGAGACCACTGTTCACCAATTTCCGATACGACGATTCTCAGTTCGACAGGTGCCGGTTCGCATCATATCGATCACGTCACGACACAACTTCCGTATGCGTTGGTTGGTGCAGCGACATCGGCAGTCGGCTACCTTGTGCTCGGTTTAACCGATTCATCAATCATCGGCTTCATCGGTGCACTTATCGCCTTCTTACTCGCACTCGTCGTCCTGAATGTCGTCTCGAAACGCGGCAAAGTACCAACTGAACTTCGCGCTGAATAATAAAAAAATAACGCTCAGCTTAGCCGAGACGAGAAAAAAAGAAGGGATTGCCATCTACCGTGATGTGCAATCCCTTTTTTAAGTTGTAGACAACATGGTATGGAGAAATAAAAAGCGTCTTTTTTTCGTTGCTTTCCTCGGGCGAGGCGCAAGCCGTTGCTCCTTGATCCTCACGGACAACGAGCAGGGTCTTGCCTGCCTCTGAAAGTGCGTTAAAAACGCACTTTTCCCCGTAGGAGTCAACGAAAC
Source organism: Exiguobacterium sp. s127 (assembly GCF_018618695.1). Classification (NCBI taxonomy): domain Bacteria; kingdom Bacillati; phylum Bacillota; class Bacilli; order Caryophanales; genus Exiguobacterium; species Exiguobacterium sp. s127. Next base: position 181,798 of record NZ_JACSMO010000004.1, read on the forward strand.
GTGATGCTTTTTAGGTAATACCGTGAGAGAAATACAGGAAAGCACGAACGAATTGCAATTCGATATCGCATGTTCACGCTTCATAAGCGTTTGTCTACACGCTGAAGCGATCATTCTTACACCATCAAGGCACACACTTCATTTGCAAACGCAACTGGATCTTCGATTGGCAAGCCTTCCATGAGCAACGCTTGTTGGTACATTAATTTCGTATAGCGTTCAAATTTCGTACGGTCTTCTTTAAAGGCCGTTTCAATGGCTTGGAAGACGTCATGCGACGTGTTCAACTCTAAAATTTTCACGGCTGAAACATCTTGGTTGTTCGGCATCGATTTAAGAATTTTCTCCATTTCAATCGAAACGGCACCATCCGTCGCGAAGCAGACCGGATGTGATTTTAAGCGTGAAGAAGCTTTGACTTCTTTGACTTGCCCAGCAAGCACTTCTTGCATCGCTGTAAACATCTCGACTTGTGTTTCGGTCGTTTCTGCTTGATCCGCTTGCTCGATGCCAAGATCACTGCTCGTAACCGATTTAAATTCTTTTCCTTCATAGTTGAGCAACATTTGAATCGCGAACTCATCGATTTCTTCCGTAAAGTACAGAATGTCGAACCCTTTGTCTTTGACAAGCTCCGACTGTGGCAACTTATCTAAACGGTCCGTACTTTCCCCTGAAGCATAGTAAATGTATTTTTGATCTTCCGGCATCGCCGCGACGTATTCAGCGAGCGTGACCAGCTTCTTCTCTTTTGCCGAGTGGAACAGGACAAGATCTTTGACCGTCTCTTTATGCATGCCGTAATCATTGTAGATTCCAAACTTCAATTGACGACCAAAGGCTTGATAAAAGGCTTCATACTTCTCGCGATCGTCACGAAGCAGTCCTTCAAGTTGCGTCTTAATCTTACTTTGAATGTTTTTTGCAATCAATTTGAGTTGGCGGTCGTGCTGCAACAACTCACGTGAAATATTGAGTGACAAGTCTTCCGAGTCGACCATCCCTTTGACGAAGCTAAAGTGGTCCGGCAAGAGGTCACTGCATTTTTCCATGATCAAGACGCCGTTCGCATACAATTCAAGCCCTTTCTCGAACTCTTTCGAATAATAGTCGAAGGACGGTTGCTCCGGAATGAATAAAATCGATTGATAACGGACGGCACCATCTGCACTGATATGGATGTGCTTGACTGGTGTATCAAATCCATATCGTTTTTCTTGATAGAAGTTCGTGTAATCCTCGTCCGTCAACTCCCGTTTATTTTTCCGCCAAATCGGCACCATGCTGTTGATTGTCTTGACGACCTTCACTTCTTCCATCTCGTCCGATCCTTCAATCGGTTGACGTTCCGTCTCTTCCATCTCAATCGGATAGCGGATGAAGTCGGAATACTTTTTGACGATCGTCCGCAAACGATGCGTATCTAAATACTCATCATAATTTTCATCTTCTTCGTTCGCTTTGATGTGCAGCGTGATTTCCGTCCCGACTGTAGCTTTTTCGACTTCTTCAATCGTATAACCGTCGACACCGTGCGACTCCCACTTGTACGCTGTTTCGCTACCGAATGGTTTCGTGATGACCGTGACCACATCCGCGACCATGAATGCCGAATAAAAGCCGACACCGAACTGTCCGATGATGTCGTGTCCGTCTTGCGCGGCATTCTCCGCCTTAAAGGCAAGTGACCCACTCTTCGCGATTGTTCCGAGATTCGCTTCGAGCTCGTCTTTCGTCATCCCGATTCCCGTATCACGAATGACGAGCTGTCGTGTCGTTTGGTTTGGTTCAATCGTAATCTTATAGGCATCCTTTTCGAATGTCAGTGTCTCGTCCGTCAATGCTTTGTAATAAATCTTGTCTATCGCGTCACTAGCGTTCGAAATCAACTCACGTAAAAAGATTTCCTTATGTGTGTAGATGGAATGAATCATCATTTCGAGTAAACGTTTCGACTCTGCCTTGAACTGTTTCGTTTCCATTTCCGATGCCCCCTAGTTCTTTTTTAGCACTCTAACAATAAGAGTGCTAATACAAATCTATTATTACGGATTGGAAAAATAGTGTCAATCCCCTTCTTCAAGTCGGCTGCGGATATATTTTCCGATTTTACATAAGCTTTCCGCCGATCCGTATGTGCCATGACTGACACCATGGCAGTCCGGCCGATTCCCGAGTCCGATGAACTGCTCACTCGGTTTAAAGTGAAGACCGATGATTGGAACGGAAAATTGTTCCGAAGACCCGAGTTCGAAGACGGCATCCAGATACCCCGGGACCGGCTCGGGCGCTTGCCATGTAGCCGTCTGATCGATTGTCCGATAACGTTCCGTATGTTCCCGTCCGAGGAGAATGATGCCGCGTAACGAAAAGAGACGAATCAATTTCAAAAGGAACGTCTGACCAAATACGGTTTCTTCCAGTTCATGTCGCTGAGCAATCGTTCCCATGTACCGTTTCGTCGGAAAGGGAAAGAAGTCCGTATGGATGACCGGCTCTCCGGTTCCGTAAAAAGAAGCTTCGAATCCATTCAGAAAACCTTCCAATTTTCCTCCCCCCTCCCGTCCGAACCACGATTTATAAATGTCCGGCTGTTTGAAATAACGATTATAGGAATCAATCATTTGATTAAATCGTTGGTCCGTCCGGTACTCCGTAAGCGGCGCATCGACTTCTCTTAGGACGAATGGTCCTGTCGTCTCATAGCGTAACGTGCCATCCCGGTTCAAAAACTGGCCTGCCGACGGATTCGTCGCAATCGTAAGCCAGCTACGCTCGCTTACGTCACCAAACCATAAGACCGGTGTCGTCCGGTCAATCAACTCATCCTTAAATACATCTTTCTCTAACTCGATTTGGTACAGAATCGCTTCATCGAGTAATTTTTTTGCATATTCACGTTGTTCAGATGTCAGCGTTCTCATTCCTTTCCTGTCGGGTTTTCACTTTTCATCTGTTCCCGTTCTCATGGATTGCTAGACAGTTCAGTAGGTTTATCCTCCAAAGTCAAGGGAATGATTCATAAGGTGAACAACATTCGGAGCAAGAGTACTTAGAAGGAGGAAATTACACATGGGTCGATTAGAGAATAAAGTAGCAGTTATTACAGGTTCAGCTACAGGAATTGGTCAAGCAACGGCACTCGTCTTTGCCGAACAAGGGGCGAAAGTCGTCTGTGCTGACGTCAATCTTGAAAAAGCACAGGAGACGGTCGAAAAAATCAAACAGGCTGGTGGACAAGCGGAAGCGATTCACGTCGACGTCACGCAAGTCGATAGTGTCGAACAGCTCGCGACACAGCTGAAAGACACGTACGGAACGATTGACGTTCTGTTCAACAATGCCGGGATTGATCAGCAAGGCGGAAAAGTCCATGAATATCCGATTGAACTGTTTGACCAAATCATCGCGGTCGACTTACGTGGTACATTCTTGACGAGTAAATTCTTGATTCCTTTAATGCTTGAGAAGGGCGGATCGATCATCAATACGTCATCGATGTCAGGTCGCGCTGCCGACTTAAACCGCTCAGGTTACAACGCAGCAAAAGGTGGAATCACGAACTTTACACGGGCGATGGCAATCGATTATGCGCGTGAGGGCATTCGTGTCAACTCGCTCTCACCAGGTACGATCGAAACACCACTCATCGACACGCTCGTCGGTGGAAAAGACGAAGACCAAGGAAAACAATTCCGTGATGCCAATGCATGGATCACACCAATGGGTCGTCTCGGGAAACCACGTGAGATGGCAACGGTTGCCCTCTTCCTCGCTTCCGACGACAGCTCTTACGTGACAGGTGAAGACATCACAGCAGACGGCGGGATCATGGCCTACACATGGCCTGGCGAGATGTTGATTGATGATAAATGGAAGACGGATGCTGAATAACGATCCATTTGACGCATGAAACATCGCAACATCTAAATAAAGAGGAGGACGATTTCGAATCGTCCTCCTCTTTTTCGTATGTCCTTCGACTTATTAAATCAACAATCTGCGCCTTTTGACCACAGTCCTTTGACGCATCCTCTTAAAAACGGACCATTTGATTCTAAGAAATACCGCGATTTTAAATTTTCTCCTCGCTTGTTTATCTCTCGGATAGCTTTTTTTCGGGGAATACTCTAGTGAATGTAAATCAAGGAGGAATCAGCATGACGCAACAACAACAAATCGAATCACTGCAACACTGCCTGCAAATTCCGAGTGTCAATCCGCTCGACGGGGAACGAGACGTCGCGACTTTTGTCTATGACTACTTGACCACTCACGAAATCGAAACCGAATGGATTGAGGTCGCGCCAAAACGAATCTGTCTCGTCGCGACCCTTCCGGCAAGCGAGGTAGCCACCGAACCAAAAACAATCGGTTTCTCGGGTCATCTTGATACCGTACCTGTCCAAACGACCGGTTGGACAAAACAACCTTTTGGTGGTGAAATCAGCGACGGACGGATTTACGGTCGCGGGGCATCCGATATGAAGTCTGGTGTGATGGCAATGGTCAATGCGATGATTGAGTTAAAGGACTGTGCGGACCGCCCGAATCATCTCAAACTACTTATTACATCTGATGAAGAAAATGGTATGACAGGCGCGAAGTATTTGACGGAACGTGGTGACGCCGACGATTTAGATGCGCTGTTGATCACGGAGCCGACAAGCGGAATGATTGGGTATGCTCAAAAAGGTGTCGTCGGAATCGAAGTGACGTGCGTCGGTAAAGGGGCTCATAGTTCCGCGCCGCAACTCGGAAAAAATGCCATCGATGATCTGTATCGTGTCATTCAGGAAGTGAAGTCGGACCGTTTCACGATCACCGACAATCGCCACCCGCAACTCGGTCCTGTCGTCGCCTCGATCACGTCGATCCAAGGCGGAGAAGGTCCGAATGTCATCCCGAGTAACGCTTCCTTTTACATGGACATCCGGACGATTCCCGGATTCGGACGCCTCGAGATTTTAGAAGCTTTTGCGCAGATCGAACAACGGCTGCGTAAGGAAGATCCGACGTTCGCGATGACCCTGCGTGTCATCAAAGAGATTCCTTCATGTGAGACGGATGCGAATGCACCGTTCCTCGAAACGGTTGCACGACACATGGAAACCATCACGGGTCATCCGGCGCGGCGCGTTGCGATTCCGGGTGGGACGGACGGAGCCATGTTCAGCCAAGCCAACCGGACCTTCCCGATTGCCGTCGCTTCGTTCCACGACTTCCGTTTCGCCCATCAAGTCGATGAATCGATTCCCTTGTCGGAGTATTTCCAGACGATTGCGTTATGTAAGCAACTCGCACTTGAACCCCTAGCCTGAACGAAAAAAACCGCTCAAGCCTTCTCTTTCGAAGACTCGAGCGGTTTTTACGTATAGACTCCGATACTCGCAAGCGCTTGTCCGAGATAACTCTGATCACTTTGCAACGCTATTGTCTGTTGACCCTTCCATCCGATTTCAATCGTGACGTGACCGAGACGATGATAGGTCAACGTCATGTGAAAATCTGCTTGCGTATAGGTCGCAGATCCACGAAGTTGCTCATGGACCGTTAAAAAATCATGCGCAAAGGAATCATACTCAGCGAACGACATATTTAATCGATGACTGGTCTGGTTGTCCGATTGCGATAGGACGACATCGATTTCCAGTATTTCTTCCAGACGATTGACCCGTAAAATACGCCATTCGACCTTCCCTTCATAACCAATAAAGTAAATACTATGGACCTTCATCACGCTCACCTCGATTCTTATTGAGTGGATCGACATAAAATCGGGAAAAGAAGAACTAAAATCATAAATATCAATAGGTGTTTTCAGAAAGGAGCCGCCATATGACTTACAAACAAAAAACGCAACCCAACACAAACAGTGTGACTGAATTTTTAAATCAAATCGAATCCCCTGCAAGGCGCGCAGATTGTCAGGTATTACTTCAGCTATTTGAAAAAACGACGAACGCTCCACCTGTCATGTGGGGAGAATCAATGATCGGATTTGGTCACTATCATTATAAATACGCCTCCGGACATGAAGGAGATGCCTTTCTCGTCGGTTTTTCACCTCGCAAAGCAAACATTAGTCTTTATTTCGCTCCCGGGGCTGATCGTGAGGCATTGCTCGCCAAGTTAGGTAAACACAAAAGTGGAAAGGCATGCGTCTATATCAATACGGTAGCAGATGTCGATCTGGCTGTCATCGAATCCCTTATCGTCGAGTCTATGACTTTTTTACGTACTACGTATCCTGATTAAGAAAAACAATCCGCTCTTCTTTCTTAAGCAATTGAAAGAAGAGCGGATTGTTTAGTGACCGCTATCGATTGTATCGATGTGACGGATGTGCTTAAGATTGACCCCGATGATGACGACAGAGAGTAAGACAAATCCGCTCCCGACGTAAAACGGCAAGTTTGCGTTAAAGATTTCAGCCAATTTACCGGCCATGAATGGCGCGATGGCTGCCCCAAGGAAACGTAAAAAGCTGTATGCAGCAGATGCGGTCGAACGTTCGACCGGTGCCGCGTCCATGACGGCTGTCGTAATGAGTGTGTTGTTATTACCAAGTACCGCCCCGGCAAGAATCACACAGACGATGACGACATCTGGTGTTTCCGTAAAGATCCCCATCAATAGTAAGAGAACGGCGAACAGTAACAGCATCAACACCATCGCTTTAATCGTCCCGAGCCATTGTTTTAATTTCGGTGCCGTCAAGACAGACGTGATGGCGAGCAACATCCCCCATCCCAGGAAGACGAACCCGAGACCTTGTGCCGGCAGTTTCATGACGAACGGCGCATAGGCCATGATTGTAAAGAAACCGACGTTATAGAAGGCCGCGACAATCCCGAGTGTCAAGAGCGACCGGTGTTTCATCGCTTGGAAAGGCGCGAGCAAGGAAATTTTTTGCCGTGGTGCCGTCGTTGTTGCGACCGGTTTCGGCATCAAGAACAACAGGACAAGGAAGGCGATGACCATGATTGTCGCGACACCCATGAATGGTGCACGCCATGTGATCGAACCGAGTGTCCCTCCGAGAAGCGGCCCAATTGAAATCCCGAGACCGACAGCTGCTTCATATAAGATGATTGCTTTTGCTGTCCCGCCTGACGAAAGGGAGACGATGGCCGCAAGTGCCGTTGCGACGAACAAGGCATTCCCAAGCCCCCAGCCGCCACGTAAGGCGACAAGCGTCCAAATGCTATCGGCTTGCGCTGCAAATCCAGCGACGAGCGCGATGACGGCAATTCCTAACATCAATGTTCCCTTTTGACCGATCCGTGATGAAATCGCACCTGTGATCAGCATCGCGAATGCCATGACGGCATTATAACTTGTAAATAAGAGCGTGACTTCACTTTTTGAGGCTTCTAAATTATCGGCGATCGTTGGTAAAACCGGGTTGACGAGCCCCATCCCCATGAATGCCGTGATACTCGCAAAAAATACTGCCCACACGGCAATCGGTTGGTGGAATAATCCATGCTTGCTTTCTTCTAACACCGTTTCCGGCGCAAGCGTCGTTGTTTTATTGGCAAGTGCCATATTGTCCCTTCTTTCTCTTATAAGAACCGTTTAAAGGAGTGACGGATGACGTCGCCCCGACTGATGATTCCGACAAGCTTTCCTTGTTTTAAAATCGGTAATTTTTTAATCCGTTTCGAACCGAGCGTCGCTGCGATTTCTTCCATCTCCGTTTCAACATCTGCCGTGACGACTTTCCGGCGTGCCATCTCCATGACCGGACGGTTCAGAATGTGACGCACCCGCGCGTCATAATCTTCTTCATCCCCTTTGATGACATCTACATATAAAAACGTATCGACGATGATGTCTTTGTGCTTTCCAATCGCCCGCATGATGTCACCATCACTGATGTACCCAACGACTTCGCTCTCGTCATTGATGACGGGAACACCGCTGATTCCGGATTGGATGAAACGTTCGACGACATGGCGGATGACGTCTGTTTCGTGGACTGTGATCACTTCTTGTTTCATCGATTCATAAGCTTTCATCGGAATTCTCCTTTTGTGTGTGTTCTGAATAAATAAGTTGTATGATGCAATTAAATAACAGAAATGATTGTATAATACAACTAATGGACTGTCAAGTTTCCTGACCTCTCATTGACAGGGGCTAAGTCCTTGCGTAATGATGGGAAACATGAAGCACTTAGGAAAAGAGGGGATTAACATGTCTGATCAGGCACTCGAAGTGATTGAACTAGAACTTGCGATTCTGATTCGTCGTTTGACGACAGCGACGGCCGATAACCGAAATTTAGATCGCGCGTCGTATTTGTTACTGCGTCAACTGTCCGAGTCTGGTCCAGTCGGGGTGAAGACATTGGCACGCGAATTGCAACTTGACGTCTCTACCGTCAGCCGGCAAGCGGCAGCGCTCGATCAAAAGAAATTGGTCGAAAAAGTACGCGATGAAGCAGATGGCCGTGCCTTCTTCTATCACATCACTTCATTCGGACAGGAAGAATTGACGATTTACCGGACGGCACGCCTCGCGAGCATCGAACGCTTACTGACAGACTGGTCAGGCGATGATACGGAAGCATTTGGACGCCTGCTCCAACAATTTAATCGTGAACTACGGGAACGTTAATTAAAAAGCTTCATCTCTTCTTTTTTAGGAGATGAAGCTTTTTCTATGCAATAAAAAACGTCTCACACCGCATTGGCATGAGACGTCTTATTTTTATTTCTTCGCGAAGAGATCGGCTGTCTTAAGTGCCATCCGAACCGCTTTACGGTTCAATGTACCTTCTTGATGTTTAACCATCTTCGTCTGCTTGTTGAGTTTACCTTGTAATGTTTTAATCTTTTTATCTTTATCTTTATCGCGTTTTTGGATCGCAGCGATTTTTTTCTCTTCTTCCGGGAAGAATGATTCAAAACGAGCGATTGCTTCTTCCATGCTGATTCCTGTGATCGGTTTAACCGCTGGGAGAAGTTCTGTTTTCGCCATTTCACGGTCAAACGGCACGTTCTCTGGGTAGTTCGTGTCTTGGTAGATGTGCTCCAATTCGTTTGTGTTCAAGAAATCGACGAAGTTGTCGAAGTTTTTCGCTTGAATCCGAGCCGGGCTTTGGAAGTCAGCTGTTTCGACGATGTCTGAAAGACGTGTGTCTGCCGTGATATCGTTCGCCCAGATGTGCGTCAATTGGTGGTAATCCGTCAATTCACGCATCCGTGCATCTTTCGGAATCAAAATACTTGGTGTTCCAGCGAGCGTCGCTGTGATGTTTCCGTGGAGACGCGCACCAAAGCTCAAGTCAGCTTCTTTGAGGAAGTCGAACCAAGTTTGAGCGTTCAAGAAGAAACGAACACGGTCGTTCATATATGTCGGGTCAGACATTTTAACCGGGTAGTTCGTGACAGAAAGGTCCGCGATCGGATGCGTTCCTGTGTACGTCAATTTCAATTCTTTCATCCATTGCGGGATGAAGTAGTGATTTGGATACTCTTCCATTCCACGTGTGATGAAATCAAGGACGTTTTTCGGCGAAAGACGTGACGAGTTAACACTGATCATCGAATCTTTCGTGATGTTTGTCTCACGGATGTGAAGATCACGACCAAACGCATACATCGATGGGCAACCGATGACTTTGTGATCGATGCCTTCACGGAAACCGAGGCGTGTCAGGTATTTCGATGTGATTTCACCACGAAGTCCGATGATGCTTGAACGTTCGAGGACTGCGCTGACGAATGCTTTAACATCCTCGTCGAACGGGAATCCGCCTTTTAAGTCCGGCTCGAATGGTGCGCGTAGACCAACACCGATGACGACGACCGGAATTTTCAATTTCTTAATCAAACGTGTGTACTTACGAAGTGATGGTGCGAACTCTTGACGGAATGCATCCGCAAGTGGAATGACGTAAAGATCGAAGTTTTCGTTGATCTCGTCTGCACGCTCTTCATCGTAGTAGTAATAGTCAGGTGTGATCGTCGTTCCTTCTGTCATCAATGTACGGAAGATACTGTACTGATAGATCAAGTTCCCGACGTTCCCTCCGATTGAGTTTTCTTTCATCATGTACTCAGCGTCGAACTGCTCAAACGGTGTCATACCGGCGCGAATGATAATACGTTTCATGTAAATTAAATCCCCTCTCACATCTGTTGTTCAGTTTTATATCCAAATGGTACTACACAATATATTGATGGTTTTTTCAATCTTACTAAGAATAGATGAATTCTAGTAAGGAAGTCAATGCTATGTCCGCGAGATTCAGCTAAAGTTCAGCTAGAACGTTTGTGCTCTCCAGTCTACTCTCTCCGCTTAATTTTACCAGTATAGTAAACAGCGTACTAATTCCTTATTCGGAAACTCCACTCCGCAATCGTTCATATATCTTTAAATTCGTATGAATCATCCGTAACGTCGGGTACACCGCTGGCTCCGCTCCTTCTATTAAACTGCCAAACAGATGGTCTGCTTCGACCATGCCTTGTTTTTCCATGTCCCGTTGCAACGACGACTTCATATCCGGTGCCATTTGGTGAATCCGTTTTTCCTGCTCCTGTTCGATATGTTGCACGAACGTTGCCCCTTGACTTTCCATGGCTTGTTTTGCTTCTTGTAAGACATTCCGGATGACACGATCCCCGGCTGCGTCGTCGCGAATCGGACCGATCGGTGCCCGAAATAGCGAAGTCACTCCGGAAAAAGTCGTAATGAAGAGATACTTTTGCCACATATCTTGCATGATGTGGTCTGATGCTTTAATCGATGCTTTCGTCCCTGCAAGTGCTTCCTTCACCTCAAACAAGCGATCCGTCCAGTCCCCTGTTCTTGGACCAAACACGAGTTGATGGGCAGGACTCGTCTGAATGACGCGTCCATTCGTGTCAAGCGTCGATTCAATGAAGCATAAGCCTCCGAGGACACGCGTCTCGCCAAATTTAGCGACGAGTTGTTCGATATGCCGCATCCCGTTCAAGACAGGTAACACATATGTATCAGGTCCGACGAACCCTTCGAGATCCCCGATGACATGCTCCAGGTGGTACGCTTTCGTCGACACGATGACTAGGTCAAACGTCTCTTTTGTTCCAACTTGGATTAAACGCGGCGTCAACGACACGTCTCCGTGCGGACTGTCAATCTCAAGACCTGTTCGCTCTAACTCCTTTGCCCGACGCTCACGGACAAGAAACGTCACGTCTTCCCCTTTTTCTGCTAGGCGTCCCCCGAAGTACCCTCCGACAGCTCCTGCACCCACGACTAAAATCTTCATCATATATCCTCCTTTGTCTTAAAGATCAACATGTTTTTCTCAGAAAATTGTTTTCTACATCCTATCATACTGAAGGTAATGCGAATGTAAACCAAACGAAATAAAGCGTTTTCATTAAAGCGCTTGCATTTTATATTCAGTCGTTTATACTACTTGTATACAAGTATACTCATAAAACAAAGCAGGTGATTTTTATGTCTGATTTTTTATACCCGATTAAATGGTTATCAAAAGCATCAACTGGAGATCGTGTCGCCCACGAACTCCGGATGCGTATCATTTCCGGAAAGATTGAGCAAGGGACCGTCCTTTCTGAAAATAAATTAGCGACGGATTTTTCCGTCAGTCGCTCGCCCGTTCGCGACGCTCTAAAAGTTCTCGCTGCTGAACGGATCATCCGGCTTGAGCGGATGGGTGCCGTCGTCGTTGGTTTGTCGGAAAAAGACATCCGCGAGATTTATGACGTCCGCCTGTTAATCGAAACGTTCGTCTTCGAACGGATCGTCCGGATGGACCGTCAAGAACTCGTCCGTGAACTGAGCAAGATCCTTGAGATGATGAAAGTCGCGATCAAGTTTAATGATGCCGACGAATTTTCGTATCAAGATGTTTTGTTCCACGAGACGATCATCCGGTCGATTGATCACAGTTATGTCAGCATGATTTGGCAAAACTTAAAACCGGTCATGGAAAGCTTCATCCTCTTATCGATGCGGACTCGCTTCGAAGGACAGATGGAGGATTTCGACCGGATCATCGCCAATCACGCACTTTATATCGAAGCCATCGAAACAGGAGACCGTGAACGGATGGTCACGTCTCTACACCAGAACTTCGACGATGTCCAAGAAGTCGAAGATTTATGGCAATCGCAACAGATGATGACGAAAGGAGTCGAACCACATGACTGAATACATGCTAGGAATCGATATCGGGACGACGAGCACGAAAGCCGTCCTCTTTACGACAAAAGGAGAAGTCGTCGGCCAGACGAACGTCGGTTATCCGCTCCATACACCAAACCGTTCGACTGCTGAACAGGATCCGGAAGAAATTTTCCACGCCGTCCTCGAAACAATCCGGCTGCTGACGAGGCAGTATCCGGACCAAAAACCGAAATTCGTCGCTTTCAGTAGTGCAATGCACAGCTTGATTGCCATCGATGAGGACGACCAGCCTTTGACTGCCTGCATCACCTGGGCGGACAGTCGGAGCGAAGCCTGGTCGAACCGGATTAAGGAAGAGTACGGAAATGATGTCTACCACCGGACCGGTACACCGATTCACCCGATGTCCCCTCTCGCGAAAATCTTTTGGCTCGTCGAAGACCGGCCGGAGATTGCCGAGCGGACGAAAAAATACATCGGAATCAAGGAATTCGTCTTCCAGCGTCTGTTCGGACGTTACGTGATTGATCATTCGCTCGCATCGGCGACAGGATTGTTCAATATCCACGACATGAAGTGGGACTCGAAAGCCTTAGAGATCGCCGGCATCGATGCTTCAAAATTGTCGGAACCTGTCTCGACGACGACACAGTATTCGGACATTAATCCTGAATATGCAAAACAAATCGGACTTGATCCGGCAACACCTTTCATGATCGGTGCCAGTGACGGGGTCCTGTCAAACCTCGGTGTCAACGCCATCCGTAAGGGCGAGATTGCCATCACGATCGGGACGAGCGGTGCGATCCGGACTATCATTGACCGGCCGCAGACGGACGAAAAGGGACGGACATTCTGTTACGCACTGACTGAAAAGCACTGGGTCATCGGTGGTCCGGTCAACAATGGCGGGATGGTCTTACGCTGGATTCGTGATGAGCTCGCATCGGCTGAAGTCGAAACAGCGAAACGACTCGGGATTGATCCGTATGCGGTGTTGACGAAAATCGCTGAACGGGTCCGTCCGGGTTCAGACGGACTGTTGTTCCATCCGTATCTATCGGGCGAACGGGCACCTCTTTGGAATCCGGACGTCAGTGGCTCATTCTTCGGATTGACGTTGTCACATAAAAAAGAACATATGATTCGTGCCGCGTTAGAAGGTGTCATCTACAACCTGTACACTGTCTTCCTGGCATTGATTGAATGTATGGATGGTCCTGTCACACGGATTCAAGCAACCGGGGGGTTCGCGCGATCTGAAGTGTGGCGTCAGATGATGGCCGACATCTTTGAGTCGGAAGTCGTCATTCCAGAAAGTTTTGAAAGTTCATGTCTCGGGGCTTGTATTCTCGGATTGTATGCGACTGGGGAAGTCGATTCATTCGAAGTAGCTGCTGAGATGATTGGGGAAACACATCGTCATGTACCGAATGAAGAAGCGATGCACGAATACCGTCAATTGCTACCGATCTTCATCAGCTTGGCACGGACGCTTTCAGCCGACCATCGGCGGATCGCAGAGTATCAACGTAGCTTGATTCAGCAAGAAAACTAATTTATCTTTTGGGGGAAGTCACATGCCGTTAGTCATCGTTGCCATTGGGATCATCACATTACTCGTTTTAATCATGGGGTTGAAATTAAACACGTTTGTTTCATTAATCATCGTCTCGTTCGTCGTCGCTATACTACTTGGAATGCCGCTCGACCAAATCGTCACGACGATTGAAGCCGGTCTCGGCGGAACACTCGGTCACCTTGCGCTGATCTTCGGACTCGGTGCAATGCTCGGGAAATTAATTGCTGACGCCGGTGGTGCACAGCGGATCGCGATGACACTCGTCGCGAAATTCGGGGAAAAGAACATTCAATGGGCAGTCGTCGTCGCTTCATTCATCATCGGGATCGCGTTATTCTTCGAAGTCGGACTTGTTCTATTAATTCCAATCGTCTTTGCGATTTCACGTCAGCTTCGCGTCTCGATTCTCTATCTCGGGATTCCGATGGTCGCAGCACTTTCTGTTACACACGGCTTTTTACCACCTCACCCCGGTCCAACTGTCATCGCGGGTGAATACGGGGCAGATTTAGGGCAAGTCTTACTTTACGGTTTCTTAGTCGCTGTTCCGACGGTCATCATCGCCGGACCGCTCTTTACGAAAGTCGCAAAACGTCTTGTGCCGGAATCATTCAAAAAAACAGGTAACATCGCCTCACTCGGCGAACAAAAAGAATTTGATTTAAGTGAAACACCTGGATTCGGAATCAGTGTGTTCACAGCAATGCTACCTGTACTCTTAATGTCGATCGCCACGATTTTGACATTGCTACAAAAAACGCTCGGCTGGGACGGCAATGCGGTTCTTTCTGCCATCCAGTTCATCGGGAATGCTTCCACAGCAATGTTGATTTCGTTACTCGTCGCAGTCTATACGATGGGACTTGCACGTAATATCCCAATCAAGACCGTCATGGATTCATGTACGACAGCGATCACACAAATCGGAATGATGTTACTCATCATCGGTGGTGGCGGTGCCTTCAAACAAGTCTTAATCGATGGAGGCGTCGGTAAATATGTCGCTGAACTCTTTGCTGACACAACACTTTCACCGATTTTACTCGCGTGGTTGATTGCCGCGATCTTACGGATTTCACTCGGTTCGGCGACGGTCGCTTCACTGACGACAGCTGGACTCGTCATCCCGCTCCTCGGTCAATCAGACGTCAACCTCGCCCTCGTCGTGCTTGCGACTGGTGCTGGTAGCTTAATCGCTTCGCACGTCAACGATGCCGGGTTCTGGATGTTCAAAGAATACTTTGGTTTAACTATGAAAGAAACTTTCGCGACGTGGACGCTGCTTGAGACAATCATTTCCGTCTTCGGACTTGGATTCGTCCTCCTCCTCAGTCTCGTCGTCTAAAAAAAGGAGTCGTTACACTATGCTAAATTCAATCGGAGTCATCGGCCTTGGTGTCATGGGACGCAACATCGCCATGAACATGGCGAGCCATGATGAAAACGTCGCTATCTATAACTACACGCCAGACTTAACGGAACAACTCGTCGCGAACCGCGAAGGGTTACCGCTTCATCCGTACTATGACGTCGAAGCCTTCGTCCGCTCACTCGAGCGTCCACGCAAGATTTTCGTCATGGTCACGGCGGGAAGTGCCATCGATTCCGTCATCGGTTCGCTTATCCCGCACCTTGAGACGGGCGATATCATCATGGACGGTGGGAACTCCCACTTCCTCGATACGGAACGTCGCTTTGATCAACTAAACGAGCAGGGCATCGAGTACATCGGTGTCGGTGTCTCGGGTGGTGAAGTCGGAGCCCGGACCGGTCCTGCCATCATGCCGGGCGGAACAAAAGAAGCGTACGATCAAGTTGCGCCGATTTTGACAAAAATTGCAGCACAAGTGAACGGCGACCCATGTTGTGTCTACATCGGACCTAAAGGGGCCGGACACTTCGTCAAGATGGTCCATAACGGAATCGAGTACGCTGACATGCAGTTGATTGCAGAAGCTTACAGCTTCCTCCGTGTCCGTCTCGGACTCGATGTCGAAGAAATTGCGGACATCTTCTCCTCATGGAACGACGGCGAGTTAAAAAGTTATCTGATTGAAATCACGGCTGAGATTTTACGGAAAAAAGATGACGAGACGGGTCTTCCCTTGATCGACGTCATTCTCGATCAAGCCGGTCAAAAAGGAACGGGCAAATGGACGAGCTTGCAGTCCATTGATAATGGGATCGCTTCCTCTATCATTACGGAGGCACTCTTCGCCCGTTATCTCTCTGCCGTCAAAGAAGAACGTGTCGCTGCCGCCTCTGTCCTCGGTGGACCGGAAGCCCGTGCAGCGCTCGACAAAGACGTTTGGATCGAACGCATCCGCCAAGCACTCTACATGGGTAAAATCGCGGCTTACGCACAAGGCTTCACCCAGTACCGGACTTCATCCGAACTGTATGACTGGAACTTACGTCTTGAAGAGATTGCCTTGATTTTCCGTGGCGGTTGTATCATCCGCGCTGAGTTCCTCAATGTCATCAGCGAGGCTTTTGCAACGGACGCATCACTCGACAACTTAATGCTCGCACCGTACTTCGCAGACAAGGTACAGGCGTATCAAACGTCGCTCCGCCAAGTCGTCGCAGAAGGTGCGCTCACAGGTCTTGCGTCACCGTGTCTCAGCACGTCACTGACGTATTACGACAGTTACCGGACAGCGAATTCAAATGCCAACATCCTGCAAGCACAACGTGATTATTTCGGAGCTCATACGTATGCCCGGACCGATCGCGAAGGAATGTTCCATACTGAATGGCAATGACTTATACAGCTCCATCTCCCTGTTTCATTCAGGGAGATAGAGCTCTTTTTTTGTTCACAATTCATTTCTTGAAATAAGAATTTACAGGTTAAACCTTGACAAAAGAGACGCTTTATATGAAATTAGTATTAGATTAGAATTATTCTAGTGTGATAAGTACAGTTATTCTTAACGACTAGAACAGATTCTTAAATAGAACCCAACAGGAGGATTTTTATCATGTCTTTAATCGGAAGTGAAGTAAAACCATTTAGTGCATCAGCATTCCACAACGGAGAGTTCGTCGATCTTACAGACGCTAACCTTCGTGGAAAATGGAGTGTCGTTTGTTTCTACCCAGCAGACTTTACATTCGTTTGCCCGACTGAGCTCGAAGATCTTCAAAACCAATACGCAGCACTCAAAGCGCTTGACGTTGAAGTGTACTCCGTTTCAACAGATACGCACTTTACACATAAAGCTTGGCACGAAACTTCAGAAACAATCGGTAAAATCGAGTACGTCATGATTGGTGACCCGTCACACGTCATCTCACGTAACTTCGAAGTCTTAAACGAACAAGATGGACTTGCTGATCGCGGGACGTTCATCATCGATCCGGACGGCGTCATCCAGACTGTTGAAATCAACGCTGGTGGAATCGGCCGTGATGCAAGTACACTCGTCAACAAAATCAAAGCAGCACAATACGTGCGCAACAACCCAGGTGAAGTTTGCCCGGCGAAATGGGAAGAGGGTTCTGCAACACTCACACCTAGCCTTGACCTCGTAGGGAAAATTTAAGGAGCGGATTTGAGATGGCTTTAGCAGCAGATATTAAAGCACAACTCGCTCAATACCTCGATTTGTTAGAAGGAGACATCGTCCTCGCCGTCAGCGCCGGGACGGACTCCGTCTCACTCGAGATGAGCGAACTCGTCGAAGAAATCGCGAGTATGTCACCACGCATCAGCATCGAACAGGCGACGCTCGCCCGGACACCGAGCTTCAGCGTCAACCGCGCTGGTGAAATAAGTGGAATTACGTTCGCCGGGATTCCGCTCGGTCACGAGTTCACGTCACTCGTCTTGGCTTTGCTCCAAGTCAGTGGTCGTGCGCCGAAGATCGATGCGCCTGTCATCGAACAAATTAAAGGCATCAAAGAGACGTATCACTTCGAGTCGTACATCAGCCTCAGCTGTCACAACTGCCCGGATGTCGTCCAAGCCTTGAACGTCATGAGCGTCCTCAACCCGAACATCAGTCACACGATGATTGACGGTGGAGCGTTCAAAGAAGAAGTCGAGCAAAAAGAAATCATGGCTGTCCCGACGGTCTTCGTCAACGGCGAAGCATTCGGGAACGGACGGATGTCACTCGAAGAGATTCTTGCGAAGCTCGGTACGGGTACAGATGCAGCCGATTTCGCTGACAAAGATCCGTACGACGTCCTCGTCGTCGGTGGCGGTCCTGCCGGTTCAAGTGCCGCGATTTACGCAGCACGTAAAGGCATCCGGACCGGGATTGTCGCAGAACGTTTCGGCGGACAAGTCATGGATACGATGAGCATCGAAAACTTCATCAGCATGAAGTACACGGAAGGTCCGAAACTCGTCGCGAGTCTTGAAGAACACGTCAAGGAGTATGGCATCGATGTCATGAACCTGCAACGGGCAACACGTCTCGAGAAAAAAGACCTCGTTGAGCTGGAACTTGAGAATGGTGCGGTCCTCAAAACGAAAACGTTGATTTTGTCGACAGGTGCACGCTGGCGTAACGTCGGTGTCCCAGGCGAACTTGAGTTCAAGAACAAAGGTGTCGCGTACTGCCCACATTGTGATGGTCCACTCTTCGAAGGAAAACGCGTTGCGGTCATCGGCGGCGGTAATTCCGGTGTTGAAGCGGCAATCGACCTCGCAGGTCTCGTCAAACACGTCACGGTCCTTGAGTTCGCACCTGAACTGAAGGCAGATGCAGTTTTACAACAACGTCTCGCAAGTCTTCCGAACGTCACGGTCGTCGCAAACGCCCAGACGAAGGAAATCACGGGGACGGATAAAGTAAACGGCATCACCTATGTCGAGCGTGAAACAGGCGTTGAACAACACGTTGAGCTGGAAGGCGTCTTCGTCCAAATCGGTCTCGTGCCGAACACGGACTGGCTCGGTGATACGGTGGAACGCAACAAATTCGGTGAAATCCTCGTCGACCGTCATGGTGCGACGAATGTCCCTGGTGTGTTCGCAGCAGGTGACTGTACCGACAGTGTGTATAAACAAATCATCATCTCGATGGGCTCAGGCGCGACAGCTGCACTTGGTGCCTTCGATCATATGATTCGCAATTAATCGTTTAAACGTCTTGCTTCGGCAAGGCGTTTTTTTAATTTAAATACTATGTTTTCATCGATGTACGATTCTTATTTCCATTGCTTTCCTCGGGCATTGCTCCTTGCCTAGCGGACAATGAGTAGGGTCTCGCCTGCCTCTGGCAAGTCGCGTTAATAACGCACTTCAGACTGTAGACAAAGTGATATCGGGAGATCAAGCGTCTTTTTTTCATTGCTTTCCTCGGGCGAGGCGCAAGCCGTTGCTCCTTGGTCCTAGCGGACAATGAGCAGGGTCTTGCCTGCCTCTGAAAGTGCGTTAAAAACGCACTTTTCCCCGCAGGAGTCAACGAAACGTGACACTTTTTAGGTAATACCGTGAGGGAAATCCAGGCATGCAGACGGCTTAGAGCGCAATCCGTCTCGAATCGCTTTTAAAGCGAAAAGCAATCGATCGCGACCCTGCAGCTTTGCTGTAGCGGCGTGACCGATTGCCGCTTTGAAGACGAGGCGAGACAGGGGAGCGCGAACAGATTGCCTCTCGTTATCGCATGTTCACGCTTCATAAGCGTTTGTCTACACGCTGAGTGCGTTAATAACGCACTGTTCCCGTAGGAATCAATGGAAAATAAATCTTTTCCGAGACCATTTGGCTGAAGCACTATGTGAAACACAGATCTTTTAACGCGTATCCTGAATGGTATTGCTCCAACGCGAAAAACAAGCAGAAGCGAATTTGAACGAATACATACGCCGTCTTCCCTCTTCAGTATAAAAAGCAACGGTTCAACTGACCCCTATAAATTGTTCGATATTGACACTTTTAGCTAGTCCAGTATTTTGATAGATTTAAGCTATTCAAAATCTATCATAAAGAAGGTCTGACTCATGCAAAACGCAACACCGTATTCAAGCACTCGTACCCGGCAACTCGTCATCACGTCGATGTCGATTGCACTTGTTTTTGTCGCAACATTCTTTATTAATATTAAATTGCCAATCGCAGCGAACGGCGGACTTGTCCATATGGGGACGGCCATGTTGTTCATTATCGCCCTCTTGTTCGGACCGCGAACTGCCATGATCGCCGGAGCAGTCGGAATGGGACTCTTCGATATCGTATCAGGCTGGACACTTTGGGCTCCGTTCTCGTTCGTCGGACGTGGTCTGCAAGGTTTCGTTGTCGGTTATATTGCCTGGACATATGGTCGTAAAGCAACGAATGTCAGCGTCAACGTACTCGCAATGATTGCTTCTGTTCCATTTATGCTTGGCGTTTACTATATCTGTGAAGGGATTCTTTATAGTAACTGGATCGCTCCTGTTGCTTCAATCCCAGGTAACCTCGTTCAAAACGTCGTCGGAATCCTCGTTGCGATTCCGGTCAGCGCAGCTTTAAAGAAAACAGCATTTTTCCGCCAGCGCGGATAATCCATATGAAAAAGCCCTGTCTCCTAACGATTAGGAAACAGGGCTTTTTCATTTTGTCGTTTTTAATGAATCGGTTGTGCGGCTGTTAGTTTAAGTGTTTCGGTTGTTTCCGCATGGATTTCGTCAAACAGATCCGGGTGCGCAACAAGCGATGTTCCGTATGACGGAATCATCTCCTTGATTTTAGCTGTCCAACCGTCGATTTGATCCGGGAAACATTTTTCGAGCACTTCGAGCATGACCGGTACAGCGGTCGAAGCTCCCGGTGACGCACCGAGTAAGGCCGCAACGGACCCATCCGCCGCACTGACGACTTCCGTTCCGAACTGGAGCGTCCCTTTTCCTTGTGGTGTATCTTTGATGACCTGAACGCGTTGTCCCGCGACGACGACATCCCAGTCTTCAGTTTTTGCGTTCGGAATGAATTCACGTAGCTCGTTCATCCGTTGTTCTGTCGAAAGCAGCACTTGTTCAATCAAATATTTCGTTAAGCCCATTTCTTTTGCTCCGGCAGCAAGCATCGTCAAGACATTGTTCGGTTTGACGGACGCGAGCAAATCGAGATTCGAACCGGTCTTAAGGAATTTCGGTGAGAACCCGGCAAACGGTCCGAATAACAGTGATTTCTGCCCGTCGATGTATCGTGTATCCAAATGCGGGACCGACATCGGAGGTGCTCCGACTTTCGCTTTCCCGTACACTTTTGCATGGTGCCGTTCCGCGATGTCCGGATTTTTACAGACGAGGAACAGACCGCTGACCGGGAATCCGCCGATTTGTTTTGATTCGGGAATCCCTGTTTTTTGGAGCAATGGCAGACTGCCGCCACCGCCGCCGATAAAGAGGAACTTCGCCGTATGATGTTCAATCCGGTTGTCCTGTTCGTTTTTGACTTTGACTTCCCAGCCGCCGTCGACTCGTTTCAAGTCTTCGACGCCGTGCCCATAATTGATTTCAACGCCCTGTCCTGCGAGGTGCGTGAATAAAATCCGTGTCAGCGCACCGAAGTTGACGTCTGTCCCCGAATCAATTTTTGTTGCAGCGATCGGTTCCGGTGACGTCCGCCCTTCCATGATGAGCGGAATCCATTGCTTCAGCTGCTCCGGATCATCAGAAAATTCCATCCCTTTAAAGAGTGGATTCGCTGATAGCGCTTCCAATCGTTTTTTCAGAAACTCGACGTTTTCCGCTCCTTCGACCATACTCATATGCGGAATCGGCATAATGAATTCTTCTGGATTCGGTAAGACGTTTTCTTTGACGAGATGCGACCAAAACTGGCGTGACAGTTGGAATTGTTCATTTACTTTCACGGCCTTACTGATATCGATCGTTCCGTCTGCATTCTCTGTCGTATAGTTGAGCTCACATAACGCGGCATGACCCGTGCCCGCATTGTTCCACTCATTCGAACTTTCTTCCCCTGCGTTCGGTAACTTCTCGAACACTTTAATTGTCATGTCAGGCGCGAGCTCTTTTAATAAGACCCCTAGCGTCGCACTCATGACTCCTGCACCAATCAATATTACGTCTGTTTGTTTAGGCATACTGCTCATGATATCCTTCCTATCCCCGTTGATATTATGGACCTGCCATGAAAAATAGAGCGCTCTCATGACGACAACTTACCTTTCCATTATAACCCTATCACAGGTCGTTCATATATTAAAATATTGGGTGTTTGTCCCTAAAAAAATCATCCGAATCGCTGCAACGAAAAAGAAAGGCGCCTCTCTTCCTATATAGAAGAAAAGCGCCTCATTTTTACGCACTATGCCGTTCTGCTTTTTGATGCTTTTTCGTCCGCAACTGATACAGGACAAACAATCCGATGAACCAGACCGGTGTCAGGAGTAAGGCCGGACGGGTTTCATCCGCGACGAGCATGACGACGAGGATCAGTCCGAACAATCCGAGGACGAGGTAGTTGACGAACGGTGTCCACGGTGCCTTGAACGTTGACACCGCATGCAGTTCCGGTTGTGTTTTCTTATATTTCAAGTGACAGACGAGAATCACACCCCAGACCCAGATAAAACAGATCGCACTGATTGTCGTGACGATGCTGAAGGCTTGTCCCGGGATCAATTTACTGAGTAACGCTCCGCCCGATACGACGAGTGTCGAGACAAACAAAGCGTTCGCCGGAACATGGTTTTTGTTGAGCTTCGAAAAATTAGCCGGTGCCTGTTTTTGATTTCCGAGATTATAGAGAATCCGACTTGTCGAGAACATTCCGCTGTTACAGGCTGAGGCAGCAGACGTCAAGACAACGAAGTTGATGACGCCGGCAGCAAGCGGGATTCCAATCAAGCTGAACGTTTTAACGAACGGACTTTCCGTCGCATTTAGTCCCGTCCACGGATTGATCATCAGGAGAACCAGTAACGCCCCGACGTAAAAGAAGAGAATCCGTAACGGAATCTTATTGATCGCGGACGGAATATTCTTTTTCGGATCGGCCGTTTCCGCTGCTGAGACCCCGATTAATTCAACTCCGACATAGGCGAAGACGACCATCTGGAACGACAACAGGAAGCCGGTCACACCGTTCGGGAACATCCCGCCGTGTTGCCACAAATTACTGACGGTTACAGGACCTGAATCGGTTTGGAAACCGATGATCAGTAAGACGATCCCGACACCAATCAAACCTAAAATCGTAATGACCTTAATCAAAGCGAACCAAAATTCAAGTTCCCCAAACAGTTTGACCGTCAGTAAATTAAAGCCGAGTAAAATCAGGAGCGAGATCACAGCCGGAATCCACTGCGGAATATCGAACCAGTATTTCACGTACACGCCGACGGCAATGACGTCCGCCATCGCCGTCATGATCCAGCAGAACCAATACGTCCAGCCGGTCACGAACGCGGCACGTGGACCGAGATAATCTTCTGCGATGTCCGTTAATGATCCGTATCCGGTTTTCGACAATAACAATTCTCCCAGTGCCCGCATGACGAAGAAAATCGCAATCCCGACGAGTAAATACGCAAAGACGATCGATGGTCCCGCGAGTTGAATCGCTTTCCCAGATCCTAAAAACAATCCTGTCCCAATCGTTCCCCCAATCGCAATCAACTGGACGTGCCGATTCGATAAATCCCTTTTCAATCCTTCTTGTTGTTCCAAACCTGAACTCCTCCTTGAATGCTTTCTCTAGTTCCCCCGGTCGGACTGTTCTGTCAGTCCAACAAAAAAAAGAGACTGGACGGGTGTCCAATCTCAAAAAAATCATCAGAATAGCAAATAATCATCCCTTGACTGGCGACGCCAATTCAAAGAATCAAGATTTAGTACTACTCTTCTGTCCTTTTGCCTGAGATTGTGAACCCTTCGGCGCCGCATCATGCGGTCTCTCCAGAAGCTGCTCCTGCCATAGTGTGACCCATGACAATCATAGCTTTCTCTTTTATTCGGTTGCTGAGGTGACATAATCACCTGAATTGTTTTTAATACTAGTAATCTTATGATTGTTTGTCAACCGTTTTAGTTTATTCTTTCATTTCTTCTTTCATAGACTGAAACAGGAATCGATGTTGATTTTCTAGAAAAAGTAAATCACTACAGTCAATTAGGAGGATTAACATGAAAAAAATTTACTTGATCCGCCACTGCGAAGCATCAGGACAAGAACCGGACGCTCCGTTGACGGAGAACGGCCATAGACAAGCTAAAGAATTGGTTTCTTTTTTTGAATCCCGTCCCGTCGACCGTATCTTATCAAGCCCTTTTCGCCGAGCAATTGAATCAATCGAAGCTGTTGCTTTTCAGACAAATTGTTCCATCGAAATCCAAGATGATTTGCGCGAACGTGTCCTAAGTCGTCAACCACTGACCGATTGGCAGGAGCATCTCCAAAGAACGTTTACTGATTTTGATTATGCGTGTCCGGGCGGAGAAACGAGTGCAGAAGCGACGCGGCGAATCCAAGACGTCCTGAATGACGTTTGGTCACATTCTGCTGAGACAACTCTTCTTGTCACGCATGGCAATCTACTTGCGCTATACCTCCACTCACTCGATGCCTCTTTTGGTTTTGAACAAGGACAACAACTTCGCAATCCCGATGTATTTCTCGTGACAGAAGTTGACGATGCTCTCGTTTTCGACCAGTTAGATCTCTTCTGATTCCACTGATTGGTTGTACCGACCGTAACGTTCGAGTTCAAAAACGGTTTTCTCGAAATCGAGTAAGCCGTTTTCGATACGTATACCGAACTGAACGGCTCACTCGTCAATCTGCTTGTCTCCGGTGCCGGAATCATCGGAACTTTGTTGGTCTGAAAATCGGCAGTCGCGGAACACCGCGAAAACCGATTCTCCTGACCAGCGGACTCATCATGATTGGCAGTTTCATCGTCACGGTTGCGTTCGGCAACATCTCGCCACTCGTTTCGTACATCTTTGCCTTCATTTCCGGTTT
The DNA here is from genome assembly GCF_018618695.1 of Exiguobacterium sp. s127. Classification (NCBI taxonomy): domain Bacteria; kingdom Bacillati; phylum Bacillota; class Bacilli; order Caryophanales; genus Exiguobacterium; species Exiguobacterium sp. s127. Next base: position 206,466 of record NZ_JACSMO010000004.1, read on the forward strand.
TGCGATGTACATCCAGTATCCGATTTTCATGAACTTGGCACATGAGATGAAAGGGATGACACCACAAAAAATCACCGTCCTCTTCGGTCTGTTTTGGGAAATCGCTTATGCGACGCAGACGATTTTCACCATCATTTGGAGCTATGCCCTCGGTCATATGGGCTATACCGTCTCGATGGTCGTCTTTTTCGTCAGCTGTTCGACTTATCTGCTGTTCAGCTTCTTCCTACCTGAAACAAAACCGAAGCAGACGCAACCCGCTTCGAAAAAAACGGCGTAACATCGCAAAAACCCATCGTGTTTCCTGACAAAAATACGATGGGTTTTTAGTTACAATAACGCGTATGATGTGATGTTGCCGCGTTGTTTACGTAACGCGAACAATGTCGAAATTAAACCTTCATGGTACGGAATGAACGTCCCTGCTTGAATCCGGGCGATGATTTCCTCCTCCGTCGCCCAGGCGACAGCTTGCACTTCTTCCTGTTGCAGGACGAGTGATGTTAAATCAACATCCCTTTCGATTAAGTAGATGTCATCAAATCCCTCGTCAAAATGTGACGTCAAATGCGGGCGCATGCCCTCAAAATCATAGCGCAGGCCAATCTCTTCAAACAGCTCCCGTGCCGCCGCCTGCTGGCTCGTGTCTCCCGCGACCGCACTTCCCCCGACGGTCAAGTCCCATAAATTGGACCAGCCTTCTTTGAAAGGTTGCCGTTGCTGAATCAACATTTCGCCGCTTGAGTTAAACAGACAGACGTGCACGACTAGATGATAATCGCCGTCTTGTAACTTCTTTCCCCGTGTCCATGTCCGTCCTGTTTTCTCGCGGTCCGCTGTATAGATATCCCATTGTTCCATTTACTTCTTTCCCCCTGCCCAATTGTCCGCAAACAGCGTCGAGACCGTTTTGTCTGCTTTCGCCCGGTCGAGTCCGAGCACGACACTTAAAAACAGTGTCTCCGCCGTCTCGTCGAACAGTGTCAATTTATACTGTTTGATGAGGCGAACCCACCGTCTTTTGCCTTGCCCGATTTTGTTTCCTTGATACGTGACACTAAACGTCATCGTCGCCCAGTTGATGTCGATCTGCAGGTCCCGGCTGTCAATCCGGTAATCCGCAAACATCAAAAACCCGGTTTTTTGAATGGTCGCAACGACACGCCCGTCCACTTCCACAAGGATATGCGGCAGCATGCTGAACGTCTGTTTCGTCACGCGGCCGACGTCGGCTGCTTCTTGCACAAGCTGCCAGTTTTTCTGCATTTGCAACAACTGCCCGGTCACTTCATGCGTGACGTGTCCGGCTTCATCTTCAATTGTAAAACGACGGTTCAAATCCATCGTCTGGTTCATCAAAAGTGCTTTCATCGGTTCCTCCCTGAGTTCGGTTTATGAACTTGCCTCTTCGTCCTCTTTGACACAGTCAATTGCGACGACCAGCGCAATCAACACCTTCTCGACATCAGGATCAAAGACTTGAATCTCGTAACTGTCACCAAACGTGAACCATTTTTTCTCGACGCTTCCGACGACTTCACCATGACGTTTGATTTGAAAATCCATGTCCCACCAATCGCCGTCGATTTCTAAATCTGCCGCGTCAATCGTGTAACGGTCTTTAAAGAATGTAAATGATTTTTCGATCGTCAGTGTTTCGCCATCGACCTCAACAAAAAACTTCGGCAACAGGCTGAATACTTTCTTCGTGATGGTGGCGACTTCTTCCCCGTCGACGCTCGAAATCGAAAAGGTCTTCGGAATTTGCATGAAGCTCCCTTCGATGAGATAGACATCCTGTTCCTGCTGATCTTGAATCGAAAAACGCCCCCGTAAACTAAATACTTTCTGTTTCATGTAAAGTGTGTGCATGGCTCTTCATCCTTTCGAAATTCAGAAGTTTTATTATTCTACGCACCACACTAGTATTTAGTTTCAACACAATACGAATATTTCACATAGTTAGTTAGGTTTGTTAGCGTCTCGTGAGTGGTATCGGATTAAGACTACAGTTCGCTTAGGAGGTCCACTCATGCCCATCCATACCGTCATCTTGATTACCTTACTTCTGCTCGTTGCGCTCGTCTTCATCGTCCCGCTTATTGTCGTTCTCTACTTATGGGTGACCGATTCACGTCAAAAAGAACATGCCGTCCTCCGAAATTTTCCCGTCCTCGGTAAAATGCGTTATATCTTAGAAAAGATGGGTCCGGAACTTCGGCAATACCTGTTCTTGAACAACAATGAAGGAAAACCATTTTCCCGAAACGATTACAAATCAGCCGTCATCGCCGGTAAATACAATTCACGGATTCTCGGTTTTGGATCAGAACGTGACTTCGATGAAGCCGGTTTTTATATCCAGAATGCCCTCTTTCCGACGAACCGCGATGAACTCCGGGTCGCGAACGATAACAAAGTCCCGACCTACTTATATGAACTCGATCAAGATAATTTATTCACCCGGAAAGAACATCTCGTCGAAAAACAAGTCGCGCCCTTTTTATTACAGGACAACGACGCCCCCATCATCGGTGAAGCGACGTGCCGCCAGCCGTTTCAAGTCCGCGGACTGATTGGGCAATCAGCGATGAGCTTCGGAGCACTTGGAGACCGGGCGATCACTGCGCTGTCGATTGGCCTCGGACGTGCCCAAGGCGCCTGGATGAACACGGGCGAAGGTGGTCTGTCCGACCACCATTTAAAAGGCGACGTCGATATCATCTGCCAAATCGGTCCCGGACTGTTTGGAGTCCGGACGGAAGACGGTGACTTTTCATTCGAAGAATTTGAACAGAAAAGTCGAATTCCTCAAGTCAAAGCATTTGAATTAAAACTTGCCCAAGGTGCAAAAACGCGTGGCGGGCACCTCGAAGGCGAAAAAGTCACACCGGAGATCGCCAAGGTCCGGAAAGTCAAAGCCGGTGTCGGCATCGATAGTCCGAACCGCTTTAATGAGTTCAAGACGAACGCCGAGATGCTGGCATTCGTCGAGAAGTTACGCGACATCGGTGGGAAGCCGGTCGGCCTCAAAATCGTCGTCGGGAAAGTCGATGATATCAAGGACCTCGTCGCCTATATGGCGGACTCCGGCAAACATCCCGATTTCATTACGATTGACGGCGGCGAAGGCGGGACCGGGGCGTCGTTCCAGGAGCTCGCCGACGCGGCAGGTCTTCCGATCAAATCGGCCCTCCCTTATGTCCATCAGCTCCTCGTCGCATACGGGATTCGCGACCGGATCAAACTGTTTGCGTCCGGTAAGTTGATCAGTGCTGATAAGATTGCCGTCGCCTTAGCGCTCGGTGCTGATTTCGTCAACATCGCCCGCGGCCTGATGTTTAACGTCGGTTGCATCCAGGCGCAAGTCTGTCACACAAACCATTGTCCGGTCGGTGTTGCGACGACGGACCCGAAACTGCAAAAGGCCCTCATCGTCGACGAGAAGAGCTTCCGGGTGACGAACTACATCATCTCGCTTCGGGAAGGGCTCTATAATTTGACGGCAGCGGCCGGACTTGAAAGCCCGACGCAGCTGACGGCAGAACACATCATCTACAAGGATCAAAATGGTCATGTCACGAAAGCAACGGCGCTGAACTACAATCCATTGAAATGATTGACGTGTGCAAGCAGCTGACTCCTACGATCTGTGGAGTCAGCTGCTTGCACTTTTTCTGCAATACGCTTAAAGTATATAGTTGATGAAATTTTAATTGAGCAAAACGAATTACCTTAAGGAAAGGGTTTTATATACGATGAAAAACAACTTTTGGCAGGACCTGCCACGACCATTTTTTGTACTTGCACCAATGGAAGATGTCACCGACGTCGTCTTCCGTCACGTCGTCGCGAAAGCAGCGCGGCCGGATGTCTTCTTCACTGAATTTACGAACACCGAGAGTTACTGTCATCCGAAAGGCAAACAGAGTGTCCGCGGACGCCTCGAGTTCACGGAAGACGAACAGCCGATGGTCGCCCACATTTGGGGCGACAAACCGGAATATTTCCGCGAGATGAGTATCGGGATGGCAGAAATGGGCTTTAAGGGCATCGACATCAACATGGGCTGCCCGGTCCAGAACGTCGCCGTCAACGGAAAAGGATCAGGACTGATCAATCGTCCCGACGTTGCGGCTGAATTGATTCAAGCAGCGAAAGCCGGCGGTCTGCCGGTCAGCGTCAAGACGCGTCTCGGCTATTCGAAAATCGAGGAGTGGCATGACTGGTTACGCCACATTCTCGAGCAGGATATTGCCAATCTGTCGATTCACCTGCGGACGCGTAAAGAAATGAGTGCCGTCCCGGCGCACTTCGAACTGATTCCGGAAATCAAGAAACTCCGGGATGAAATCGCGCCGCAAACGCTCCTGACGATCAACGGGGACATCAACGACCGGCAGCACGGTCTGGAACTCGTCGAGCAGTACGGTGTCGACGGTGTCATGATCGGCCGCGGGATTTTCCATAACCCGTTTGCGTTCGAAGTCGAAAAGAAAGAGCACTCGAGCGAAGAGTTACTAGGCTTGTTACGTCTGCAACTCGACCTGCATGATCAGTACTCATCTGAATTCGAACCCCGTCTGTTCAAACCGCTCCGCCGGTTCTTCAAGATTTATGTCCGCGGTTTCCGCGGGGCGAGCGAACTGCGCGCCCGTTTGATGGAGACGAATTCAACGGATGACGTCCGGGCGCTGCTCGACGAATTCGTCGAACAAGAAGGCATTCACGCCGTCAATTCGTTTTCGATTTAATGTAATCATGTGAAAGAGCAAGGCCACGCGCCTTGCTCTTTTTGTCGTCAGTTCGCTACCGCTTCCAGTCGAATCTTTAAACAGGTGAATTCAAATGGTGTGTCGCAGGTCACCCGTTCAAGCCGCCGCTTTCCGACACGCCGGTCGAGCAAGGCAAAGCCGCGGATAAAGGCATGGGGATGCGTCAACGCTTCTTCAATTGATAGTGTCGGGTACAACAGAAAATTCTGTTGGACGGCATAATTGGCATGCCATCCCTCTTGTTCCAACTCCCGTTCGATTTGCTGGTCTAATTCACTTGATGCCTTATACCAGTCTGATTGAAAGATTTCCAACGTAATCTGTTCCGGCTTTTCCGGCAAGCGGTTCTTCACCAACGCATAACGAAGATCTGACTCTAATGTAAAACGTAAATCTTCGGCCTTAAAAAAGGGTTTTCCATCCAGTGTCATCCAGACTCGAGCTTCGCCGTCATGAAAATGACGATCGACTGTTGCATAGAGATTTATACGTGTCTGAAGCGATGGTGCGACAAACGACAACATCTGTTTTTTTATTTTTGAGAATTGCACCGGGTCCTCCTTTTACACACATCAAACACCAGGCAGCAACTGACTGCCTGGTGTTTAGTTTACCCGTTCTTCATATCGAACGACTCCGTCAACGTGAAAGTAATTTGCTTCACATCAAGACCCCCGAGCGTAAAGTAGAGCTTGAAGTAATTATGCGGATTAAAGACGAAAACGTCTTTCGTTTGCGTCACCCATTCGCCGTTCGTCCCGTTGAATGTAAAGGTCGCGACCGGCATATTGTTCGCAAACAGCGTCACCGGCATCTGCGCCAGCTCACCGGCAAACGAACGTACTTCTAGCGAAACATGATACATACCTGTCTCTTCTGCAGTCACAGCAAAAACATGACTGTTCCCAGTTGACGTAACAAGTTCATCGAAGACCAGTGGCACACCACTGATGAGTGGTTGATGCGTCATGGCTTGTTCGTTTGTATCCATTGTTTCTTCTGGTAATCCTATCACTTCAACTGTCGCTTCTTGACCAAGCGCCCGTTCCATGACCGGTGAGCGGAGAATGAAGCGGCAAATGTTTGATGCACTCCGGAGTAGCTCCGCCCGTGTCAATGTGCCGTCAGTGATTGATGTTAATGTATCATCCTCAAACGGATTGGCACCCGATTCACCGACGACCATGTATAAATCGTTTTGCGAACGGACCATCGCTGCCGTTTGTTGACGGTTCGCGTCCGTTCCTTCAGCATTGATCTTCGCCCACCAGTCGGTCATGACGACACCTTCAAAGCCCCACTCGTCACGCAGAATCCGGGTGTTCTGATCATAGAGTCCAGCTGTCCAAAGGCCATTGACGGCACCATACGTCGTCATAATCGCATAGGCCTGTCCGCGTTTGACAGCATGCTCAAATCCTTTGAGATAAATCTCCCGTAAGGCCCGTTCCGAGACAATCGAATCGAGATCATGGCGATGGAATTCCTGGTTGTTGGCGCTTAAATGTTTAAGTGTTCCCGTCACGCCGACCCGGTGCATCCCGTCCAGTTCAGCGACCGCCATCATCCCCGTCAGGTGCGGATCTTCCGAGAAGTACTCGAAATTTCGGCCGTTGAGCGGATGACGGTGAATGTTCATGCCCGGTCCGAGCAAGGTATCGACGCCGTTTTTCCGAAGTTCAAGACCTGTCATCTCAAATAAGTCAGCCACGAGCTCGACGTTAAAGGTCGAGGCGACAAGCGTCCCGTTCGGAAGCGAAAAGGCTTTTGTTCCGATATCCATCCGGATGCCGGACGGACCGTCGGCACAGCAGGCTGCCGGGATCCCGAACGCCGTCAGCCGGTCGGTCACGCCGCCAAACGCCGCCGCTGTTCCCGGTGTGACACGCGGTGAATTCATCCCTTCACCGCGGACGATCGCGGCGAGATCCTCATCCGTCAACTGATCGAGGAACACGTCGAGTGATGTGTTGCCTTCGTAAACGTCCTGCAATGTCAGTCCTTGATCGTCCGAGTAGATCCGCTCTACGGGACGTTCCGCTAAGCGACGGGCTTCCGGATCAATCGTCCGCAGCGATGTTGCTTCGTACGACACGTCGTAACCGGTCTCCGTCTGTTGCGGCTTCAAGCGGTCGAATGCCGTGACCGGTGCCATGTTTTCGCTTAACGTCTCGATCACCTGTAACTGCCCGATCGTTTGCGTGGCCACGTGCGCCGCCGTCCGGACATCTGTTCCGACGTACAGATGATATGCTCCCGCTTCGATGACGTAAGACGATTTATGACCGGTCAGACCGGAGTCATCGTAGCTCGCGTATTCTGTCAGTGGAACCGTTAACGTCAGCGTTTCACTTTGACCCGCTTCAAGGAGTTGGGTCTTCGCGAACGTCACAAGTCCACGGGCCGGATTGCCGAGCTTCCCTTGTGGTTTCTCAAGATAGACTTGGACGACTTCTTTTCCGCTGTGCTCTCCTCTATTCGTGACGGTGACGGTTAACGTCACCTGTTGCTCCGTCATATCGATCGTCTCCGTCGCGACGTCAAACGTCGTATAGGATAAGCCGAATCCGAACGGATAGAGAACGTCGTCTTTCGCAAACGTCTCGAAGTAACGGTACCCGACATAGATGTCTTCTTTGTAAATCGCCCGGTCTTCGTGACCGAAGTACGGTGTCGACGGATACGCATCAAGTGAACGGGCAATCGTATCCGGCAGTTTCCCGGATGGTGTGACAGCGCCCGTCAAGAGATCGACCAAAGCATTGCCGCCTTCCATCCCGCCTTGCCATCCGTACAGAATCGCACTCGGATTGAAATCGACTGCCCACTGCATATCGATGACGTTCCCGACGTTCAGTAAAACAACCGTCTTCGGGAAGGTCTGCGAGACTTTTTCGATCAACGTCAACTCGACGTCCGTCAGCAGATAACTGCCCGGGTCCGCCGTGTTATCCCGGTCTTCACCGGCTGTCCGGCCGATCATGACGATGGCGACATCTGACTGTTCCGCTGCGGCTGCGACCAACTCATCGCTAACCGGCATTTCTTCCTGTGACCATGTTTCTGCCGCCCAACCTTCCCCTTTATCAAACGGGTGATCTTCGAGCCATGCTTCATAGACGTCGAGTAACGACTGGTTCAGTGTCAAATCCGGATGACGTTGCAGGGCTTCGAGCGGACTGACTACGTATGAGACGTTGACCATTCCACCTGATCCTGTTCCACTTTTATAATAATTGAACTGATTGCGTCCAAAAACAGAAATCGTTGTCCCGGTAGCAAGTGGTAACGTCTGATTATCATTTTTTAACAGGACCGCGCCTTCTGCGGCCGTCTTTCGTGCAAGTGCTGTATAAGCGTCCCAATCTAGCGTGTATGTCGTCATCTGCTCATCCCCCTATGGTGTTTGTATCAGATTTTATCTCAGCAAACCGTTTCTGAAGACCGTTCGCGATTTCCGTGATGCAGTCTTCCGCTTGCGGGTATTGCCCGAGTTTTTCAATGAAGGCATGATCCATGCCGTTGTACTGAATCCGTTTTGTTTTGACGCCGGCCCGCGCGAGTTTCCGTCCGTACGCTTCGCCTTCAAGACGGAGGTAATCGTACTCTGCCGTGATGATTAACGTTTCCGGTAATTCTGCCAGCTTGTCACTGAAGAGTGGTGAGACGTGCGGATCCTGTACGTCCGTCGTCCCTTGCAGGTACAAGCGGTTTAACAAGCCATCCGTGTCTTCAAGTGCTGTGACGATCCCTTCAAGTAACTCACGATTTTCGTTCATCTCGTACGCGTCAAGACGCCACTCGAAGTCGTCCGTCGGCAAGGCGGCAAGATTGATGACCGGATAGAGCAGGACTTGGTACTGGATCATCTCTGTCTGTTGTTCGCGGTCAAGCAGGGCACAGACGGTCGCCAGGTTGCCGCCGGCACTGTCGCCGGCGACGGCTAGCTGCTCGCTGTTGATGCCGAGCTCATGCGCCTGTTCGTAGACCCATCTGACGGCCGCGAAACAATCGTTCAGACCGCTCGGGAAAGGATGTTCCGGTGCCAGCCGGTAATCGACGGAAATGACGACGACGTGCGCCCTTTCTGCCAGCAACTTACACGGGTGCTCGACCGGTTCAAGCGTCCCGCCGAAAAAGCCGCCGCCGTGAAAGTAGAGAACAGCCGGTAACGGTTCCGTCGACCGGGGACGATAGATTCGTGCCGGAATCGGTTGTTCCCTACTTGGAATCATGATGTCTTCCGTCGTGATGTCTGTCGTCGTCAGGTCGGTATTGACCCAGCCCATCCCGGCCCGTGCCGCTTCGAGTGAAAACGGGATGGGTTCCGGTGAAGGCACTTGCTGCTGCATCACGTCCATGACCCGTGGATCGAGCACACCTTTTTCTTGACGGTCCGGCACCGATTTGATAACGACTTCAACGCCATCTTGCAGTTCCCCGGTCGTTTTTTCCGCTAACCGATCGACCAATTGCTGATAATCCTGTCCCATGCATCTTCCTCCTTTAACTCCATCATTTGCTTGCTTATCAGAGATTATTCATTTGTCAAAATAAGTATCGAAACCGCTTTCGTAAATCTCAAAAAATTTTTAGGATCCCCTTTATCAATAAAAAGAGACCGCTTACAAAACCAATCATACGCATCTTTATCCGATTAATCAATCATTCTGGATGATTCCAAAAAAGCCACTCATCTTTCGCGTGCTTCCCTTGTCGGAATGACGTGAAATGAGTGGCTTTTTGACTTAACTTAAAATATTTTCTTCGGAAACAAGCTTAAAGCCGTCAATGATTGTATCTTCCTCGACTTCGATCAACAGACATTGTTTGCCGTTGTAATTGACTTGCTTAATATACTTCAAGTCTTGCGGACTGACCGTGATGTTTGCGACTTTCGTATTGATTTTAATTGATTTCGCTTCATAGTTCGGGACGATGTTGCTCGCCTTCATTTCGTACGTCGTATCATCGATGACTGTTTTGAAGGCCCGCTCGACCTGTTCCGTGTCGACGTCTTCGATGCCGCTCGCTTTTAGGACCCGTTCGACTTCTTTGACGTCAAGCATCGGTATCTCTTCCGTCTCATCTTCCTTTTCGTCTTCAAGGACAAGCAGGTGATTGACTTCTTCATAGACACCGGCAAGCGTCTTTGAATCGACTTCTTCGCCGATGACGAGCTTGACGATTTCTTCAAAGACCGCTTTATCTTCTTCCGCCGTCACGATTTGGTCCCCGTTCAGGACATTTTCGATGAAGGCAAGGTCCGGTTTATTCGGCTTGCTTGCTGTGTAAAGGACACGGTTAACGTCCGCCGCATTGTCCGTAAAGCACGGGAATAAAAAGCCGCCGATCGGTGACGCGAGTTTAATGACCGGATTGATCAGCAGGTTCGACTTAAATTCGAGATCGACATAGTCAAAGACGAGCGACTGTTTCGGCAGTTCCGTCTGATTAAGACTGCTGAGGATGAATGGCGTCGTATAGACTTCATCGTTTTTATCGACTTCCGTCTCGTCTGCCTGACGTTTCGTCGTCTTGTAATACTGTCCCCGGATGAACGTGACGACGATATCATTGTCGTACTGAACGTCCTGGACCATCTTCAGCGCAATCTGTTGCATCTGTTCCGTCCAGTCTTCCGTCTCTTCCGTGTAGAGCCCTTCGTACAACAGTTGTTGCGTATGTCCGGTCGCACCTTCTTCCGGTTGCTGGAATTTGACTTCAAACAGCTTGATGTCGAGCTTACCGGTTAAAACTTTCTTGAAGTTCGCCAGGAACAGTTCCTGTTGCTCGAGTTCGAGAAAAGCGAACGGTCGGCTTTCTTCATAGAAAATTTCACTCGTTTCCTTGCGGATATATACATTATAAATTTCGTTGATTTTAAGTAGTTCCGAATCGACCTTAAAATGGCGACGGATATCACTGATGTCTTGTTTGTTCATGATGCGATTTCAGCTCCTTGGCGTTTGAATTCCTCGTGGCTCCTAAAAAAGGAGTGCCTCCTGTCCAAGTCGAACAGAGGTACCCCTTTACTATACAAGATTTGAATCAGATTCGCTGACAGAGTTCAATTCTTTGCCCGGGAACTGAATAAATAATGTCTAATTAGATAACCGACCAGAACAATCAGCAACGCGATGGAAAAGTAGACGATGAAATTCAGCGCGACCGGCAGAAAAATCGAGACGACATAAATGATCATCACCGTAACGGCATAAAACAGTAAAAACTGGCTGATGGCTTTCAATGGATTTCTCCTTTCGACGGAATTCGTATCAATCCTGTTCGAAGGCTCTAAAACTGTAAGAGTTCGTAATTGGTTCATGGATCACCAATTCGTAGCCGAGACCTCGTTCATCCGCTTGCTCGACAATCGACTCAATCTGAACCGTATTAAGGTGGCGTTGGACGAAGACGAGTGAAATGGCTACCGCGAACGCTAAACCAGTTAAAAGAACGATAGATGTAATAGATGAATGTAACCTTTTTTTCATGGTCTCAGCCCCTTTTTCAATTAATACGTTTTATTTCATCGAAAGTTCCTAGTTTTATTATTATGGCAGTTTTATAAATCTACTTTCTTTGTGTCTTCATATTGTCCATGTCAATACCATTTAATTTTTGTAATTTTTACATGATTTCAACCCTTTAAAAAAAATTCAATGGCATACTGAAAAATGTAAGAGGATTCTCTCATCATAACCTATATAAGAGGAGGCAGTTCATGTTCCAGAAACTCAAGTTACTCGCCGTATCCGTTGTCTTGTTCCTCACTGCATTTCAGTTCGACCTTTCACCCGTCTCGGCACTCCCGTCCGGACTTCCGTCAAAAGCAACCGCTCAGTCTGAATTAAATGCATTAACGGTCAAGACCGAGGGCACGATGACCGGTTACTCCCGTGATCTTTTCCCGCATTGGAGCAGCCAAGGTGGTGGATGTGACACACGTCAAGTCGTCTTGAAACGCGATGCGGATTCTTACGTCGGCAATTGTCCGGTCACGTCCGGCTCATGGTACAGTTATTACGATGGACTGACGTTCACGAACCCATCCGACCTCGACATCGACCACGTCGTGCCGCTCGCTGAAGCATGGCGTTCTGGGGCAAGCAGCTGGACGACGACGACCCGTCAAGCATTCGCAAACGACCTCGAAGGTCCGCAACTGATTGCGGTTTCTGCAAGCTCGAACCGTTCAAAAGGAGACCAGGATCCATCAACATGGCAACCGACACGCTCGGGTGCAAGCTGTGGTTACTCGAAGATGTGGATCCATACAAAAAGTCGCTGGGGCTTAAGTCTCCAAGCAGCCGAAAAAACAGCATTACAAACGATGTTAAACACATGTTATTACTAAAAGAAGCACACATTCCCCATAAATCAAGTTATCCGGAAGGACTGATTCGATGGAAACGAAAACCTCTACTTTCACCGCCACGCATGGTGTGATGACAAATGAAGTCGGCGTCATCAGCGGCGAGCTGGAATTACGGACGACATGCCAGGAGGACGGCATGCTGGAGCTTGCGATTTTATATGCCGGGGCAACAGACGTCTATACCTTACCAGGGAAAGATTATCAGTTATATGATGCCCGCGATCATGACGTGGTACACCGGATGTTAGCAACTGTGCTTGAACGTACTTAAGAAGAGAAAAAGCAGCCATGGCGAAGGTTCTCGTCTTGGCTGCTTTTAAATGTTTTATCGTCCGATGCGACGAAAGGCAACAATCACACCGACTGAACTCATTAAGAATGCAAACAGAATATACGCATCGCTTTTCGTATAGTCTCCACTCGTTTCGTCACTGTCTGCATTGTTACTCGCTTCATTATTTAAGGGTTGATTGTTATTTGGATTTTCTCCATCAGCATTTTGAGGCGGTCCTTGTCCTTGTCCTTGTCCGCCCCCCATATTTTCATTGAGGTACGTCTTTTTCTCTTCAATCGTCATCGTCTCAAAATCATCTGGTAAGGCGATTGGCAGATTTCCAGATTGAATCTGTTCGACAAATTGATTAAATTCTTCATCTGTCATCGAGTTAATGTCGGGTCTTGGCCCCATATTCCCTCCTGGTTGTGCTGGTGCACCTTCTTCATTCGTAGTTTGTTTATTATTGTCTGGGGTTTGATTTGCAGCTGAATTGTTTTCAGCTACCTCGTCAGCGTCAACCACGAGTTCACCCGATAATTGAGCTAATATTGATTCACTGCGTTGTTTAGCAAACTCTGGGAGACTGTTTTCACCACTGACACCTTCTAAAAATTCTTCCGTTGTAAAGAATTTAGAAGGATCGCTGTCGACGTAGGGTTCTAATAAGATACCGAGCTTCGACGTAATAGACTCCACGTTTTCTTCAGTTAAAATTTCAGTCGCAATTTCTTCCAGATACTCCTCGTATTGCTTCGATAAGGTTTCGTCACTTAATAGTACGTTCAACAAAGGACGTTCAGATAAAGTTGTACCAGAAACGGGCTGATCTATGCTGAAGTTGATCGTGTCTTCACTTAATAATTCTCCAGCCTGCGTTCCGCCACCTTGATTCCCTCCACCTGCTTGAGGAGTTACCGGTTCTGCATCTGTATCAGACTCCTGCGTGGGCGGAACTTGTTCCGGTCTAGTTTCAGGAGCTGTTACTTCTTCACCTTGTGTGTCTGCACCATTTTGTGTAGCTTCTTCGCCCGGTCCGCCTTGACCACCGGGTCCACCCTGACCGCCACCACCCATGTTAAATCCACCAAACGACATATTATAATCCCAAGGTAAAATCGAAAATTCACCGTCTGCATCTTCGTAGAGATAATAATTATGCTTCAGTTGGCCTTGATAACTATCTAAGCTGACTAAAGACGTGTTCAGGGCAAAATAGCGGAGCATCTCATCCGTATTCAGGTAATCCTCATACCCCTCCCCTTCATTGATGGCTTTCAGCATCGAGATCAGTTCAGATTCGTCTACACTTTCTTCATTCATTTCAACTTCGATACCGTCATAATCTTCAAGTGAATCACTTATATAAACCAAATCACTACCTGTACCGTCCGGCTTATACAAGTACCCTTCCGTCGTATTATAATTTTGGGCGATAAACGTCTCGTCAATTGCTTCTACACCGAGCATCAGTCCATAGTATTCTCCATTCACCATGACCTTCATGTAGGCATGCTCCGGTGTCTCTATTCCCATTTGCTCCATCAATTCATAAGAAACAAACTCTTTCATTTGTGTCGTGTCACTAAAGTTGTTATTTAAATTGAGTTTGGATAGACCATAATAACTTTGATTGGAATCATAATAGTTAAAATCTACTTTTAAGCTATACCGGTCTGAATCTTCATCACGAGCAACTGATGTTAATGAGGAGTTTCCTTTTGTACGGATGGCTACATTCGAAACTTCTTCTCCATTAATCGTGATAGAAGCTTCTTTATACTCCTCCTCAAGCGGATTTTCAATCAAATCCTCCCATTCATCGTCATCCATTGAAATCTCAATAGTAGAAACTTCATCTTTATTAAACATGGTTTCGTCATACGAATACGCAGAATTTACTTTTTGTAGTTGAAATTCTTGAACCGTATAAAGGCTCCCCACTGTAAAGAAAATCGCAACGAGCATTAACGTGATAATCCATCTTTTTTTTATTAACATTTCCACCCCTCCATTACGTAAATCTTAAGTAATCCGTTTAATTGAAACAGCGGTGGCAGCAAGAGTTTTCTTGCTGCCACTTGAGGTTCTCTCTTTTAATTAGGCAGTAAAGTTCCCGTCGTAACTGATCATGACCGCTGATTGGACACCTTTCATATCTGAAAGTGTGTTTAAAAATTCCATATCGTCTTCTTTAACACGAATTTCGTAAGTCACCTCAAACTGATTACCGGGTAACACAGACTTTGATTTGACTGTATGTTTCTTCGCATAATTCTTGACGACATGATCCACTAATTCAATGACTGAATTTTCGTTATATTTGATAACAAGTAAATAAGGATTTTCGATTTTGATTTTATTCACAAACAAAATTAAAACTAGACCAATGGCGATAGAACCTAATACTGCCAGAGGAACGAATCCTGCTCCACATAAAATCCCGACTACGATTGCCCAGAAAAGATAAACAATGTCCATCGGATCTTTAATCGGTGTCCGGAAACGGACGATCGATAGCGCACCAACCATACCAAGAGACAACAAGACATTTGACGAAATCCCCATGATAATGAGTGAAGTCGCCATCGTCATGATAATCAGCGAGATGTTGAACGTATGAGAATAAATCACGCCGGCAAACGTCTTTTTATATACCGTGTAAATCAATAAACCTAAAATAAACGCTGCCACTAAACCGATCAAAGAATCAACAATTGAAAAGCTCGTTGTTTTCTCTAAAATATTGGACTTGAAAATATCATCAAAAGTTACATTTTCCATTTCTATTCCTCCAAATGACTAATCTTTTATACGTTAGTCTTTTTTATTATCCGTACATTCGACTCATTTGATATTTTGAATACGTTCCTTTTCGTCTGTTACCAATCTGAAGAAGTTTTTTTATGACATCCGGTAGAAATTCGTCATACTTAATTTCTAAAATGACGACATCCGGATTCGTTTCAATCATCGGCAAATCAAAATTGAGAACGTCATTATTTCGAAAACTGGTTTTGATATCGCTGTCAAACGTGACCCGGACATTCCCGTAATGATAAATGAACACTTCACGTTCATAATCCACTACGGTCATTGGTTTGATCTGGTACATCTTCATTTCAATATAGAGTTCACGAATCAACATTCGTTCATCATGTTCCATCCAAGAAATCTCGCCATTTCGCATGTCTTCATACTCTTCAATGCGAATACGACATTTTTGCTTGTACGTGAGATTATTACGCTTACTTTTCTTCTCCAAATGGAGAAGACTGATACGATGGTCATACAACCGCACACGAAATTTATCTCGGTCGTAGTATCCTTCTTTTTTTTGCGTTAGCACTTTATTATCGATGTTATCGAAATACACGCTTCGAATATGATATTTGCCTTCCTCGTTTGCATGAGGATCGACCTCCATAATGTGCTTCAATCGATGGCGAAGCAGGTAACAATCCATTTTTGATAGCTCGTGCTTAAGCTCCGTCCGCCCTTGTACACCATTCAACGTCTTTGCCTGCATAGCGTTCAACTCCCTTTTAATAACTTCCTCATGCCTTGATTATTAAAGATAAACCTTAAAAATTGCTTAAAGTTTTACGCGATTTGAACAAAAAAAAAAGGAAATCACAAATGCGTGATTTCCTTTTTAGGCAATTTAATTTGAAAAATACTTCCTTTTGATTCACCAGTATCGACTACTTTAATTGTGCCGCCATGACTAACGACAATCCAGTGGGCGATTGCTAAACCTAGACCGGTCCCACCGGTATCTCGTGTTCTCGCTTTATCTTCTCTAAAGAATCTTTCAAAAATTCGTTTTCTATTTTCTGGACTTATTCCAATGCCTGTATCACTTATTTCTATGATTATCTTATGTCCTTCCAGATATGTTTTCACCCCGATACTTCCATTTTCCGCGGTAAACTTTAATGCATTATCCAACAGGATGACGAACAGTTGATGCATCCTGCTCTTATCTGCTTCAATTTCTATCGGAGTATTTACATGAAGCCACATCGTTTTATCTTGCATTTCAGCAATTTCAAGATAGGGCTGACAGACACGTCGTACAAAATCATCTAAGTGGAACGTTTCTGTACTTAACAGGGTTTCCAATGAATCTGCACGGGCAAGCGTTAGCAAGTCGGTCGTCAGCTTCGACATGCGTCTTGTTTCAGATAAACTGAGTGCAATGCTCTCAAAAGAGTCTACAATTTTTTCATTAGGCTGGACCAATAACAATTCAAGCTTATTTTGAATGATCGTCAACGGGGTTCTTAACTCATGCGAAGCATTTTCCACAAATTCAGCCTGGCGATCCCAGGACTTAATGATTGGTTGCATTGTTTTTTTGGATAGTAAATAACTAATCGTAAGAGAAAGAACAATGCTTACAATTGAACAAATCAGTAAAATCCATCTGAAGTTTTCGGTTAGACTTTCTTCAGCATCTGTATTAATTAACAGTTGGGTGTAGGAAAAATCATCACTCTCATCATTCTCGTAAGACAAAGACCGAAAAGTATATTCATCCTTTAAGCGAACCTTCGTGACTTCATTCAAGGACTCTTCGTTAAAGTTTTGGTCTTCAAAATAATTTTGATAGAACTGCGTACCAATCTGATCTTCATTTACATTTTCGCCCTCACTATTCCACCGTAAGACAATGATTCGTGGATTTAACGGGGGCGCCAGCTGGTCCGGTTGCCCACGGTCAGCCGGCAGATTTTCTTGCTGATCTAAGTCTTCACGTTGTATTTTTTGTTTGAAATTATATAACTCCTCATCCGCTTTTTTATAAAGCGTACTTTGAACGAGTGTAAAAATAATCACGCTGAATATCGCAAAAATCAGCGTAAATGCAATAAAGTTCAACGACATAAACGTAAATTGCTGCTTGCTTATTATCTTGTTTTTATTCATGCGTCCTGACCTTCCTCGGATAACATATAACCTAATCCACGAAATGTCTTAATGTAACGATCGTAATCATATGCCTTTAATATTTTACGAAGATGACTTGTATAGACTTCGACGACTGTATTCGTCGTATCTGATTGAAAGCCCCAAATCCGGTCAAATATTTGTTCTTTCGTCACAATCGTTTCTTTGTTGTTAATGAGATACTCAAGTAGTTCAAATTGCTTTCGATTTAACTTAATCGACTCTCCGTTTAAAGTGGCAGTTTTAGTTTTTACATTCAGAATAAGCTCTTTAAACGAAATATTATTTTCTTTGAAATGCCCAATTGTCCTTCGAACGATTGCCTCTAACCGTAACAATAATTCTTCCCGGTGAAAGGGTTTCACTAAATAATCATCTGCACCTAGACGAAGACCCTGTATTTTATCATCAATCGCATCTTTAGCTGTTAAAATAATTACGGGTGTCGTGATGTCCTTTGACCGTAATGCCTGTAATACTTCGTATCCGTTCATAAGCGGCAACATCAAGTCTAAAATAATAATGTCATGGATGTTTTGCTCAGCTAAATAAAGCCCTTCTTCTCCGTCAAAGGCTTGAGAAGTTTCATATAATGTATTCGTAGACTCGACAATTGTATTGGACAGCATCACATCATCTTCAATAATTAGTATTTTCATAAGATCCTCACTTTTCAATTTAAACTTTATTCTGCACCACTGAGATTAGAGAAGAAACAATCTATTTCGCACGTGTAAAGTTTACCGTAAAAAAGATTGTATCAGACTAAAGATTAGACGGTATCATGATCCGATTAGAGTCGCTAAGTATGCTGATTTTAACTAAACCTTACATCCTTTATTTGATGTGTCTAACACCTTCTTAAAGGTTTGCAATTTTTTCATCTAGCGTAACACAATGAAATGCCATACAAATCAATTGCTTATTTTAATTTTGTAGACACAGAAAAAGGAGTTGTTTATTTGCACCCATATACCAAAAAAAGACCATCTGAAACGCTTCTTAACGTTTGAAATGGTCTTTCTTATCAACTCTATTCACTTATGATACGGCTCATTCCGATTAATCCGATATGCCCGATAAATCTGCTCACACAGAATCATCTTCATCAATTGATGGGGAAACGTCATCTTCGAGAAGGAAATCGTATCGTTCGCCCGCTGCATGACTTCCGGTGCGAGACCAAGCGATCCGCCGATGACAAACGCGATTTTGCTCTTGCCGTACGTCGCCAGTCGGTCGAGTTCTGTTGCAAACTGTTCACTTGTCCGTTGCTTTCCTTCGATAGCAAGTGCGTAGACATGAACGTCCGGTCCAATCTTCGCTAAAATCCGTTCGCCCTCTTTTTTCTTCACTTGTTGCATCTCGGCGTCACTCAATTGTTCCGGTGCTTTTTCGTCCGGGACCTCGATTTCTTGAATCGAACAATAGGCACCAAGCCGTTTCGTATATTCGGCAATCCCTTGCTTCAAGTACTTCTCTTTCAACTTTCCGACCGTAATAATGGTAATTTGCATCATTTTTCTCGCTTTCTGACAGAAAATTCAGGAGTTATCCACAGAGTTATCCACATGTCCACATGTTGATAATTATTTTTTGCTTGACACAAGATATGTTGCGGGCTGATCACAGTACTCACATGTGACCGTTTTTTCTGAATTCACTTCTTCCAAAATCGGGTATTCTTCCGTTTCATCAACCACTTCGTCAAGTGCTAACTCGACATGTTCCAAGCAGACGTATTTATCCACAGGTCTTCTCCTCCTTTTTAGTTATCCACAGTTATCCGCTACCAGTATAACAAAAATCGGCTTCTTCAACCGCTTAAAAGTTATCCACATGCGTGGTATTCTTGCTTCTTTTCGTTCCATGATTAAGCTGCTGCTCATCGTGTCGGCTGCACGCGACTCCTACAGGAAAAAGCACGGCTCGTCCGTGCTGTCAGAGGAAAACGAGACCCTGGCATCTGCCGTCAGGCAAGAAGCCAACGGCTCGTTCCTCGCCTGAGGAAAGCGCGTGACAGCACATCACGATGACTCTTTCTCTTTCTTTCATATGCCCATTCATATCCCCAAACAAAAAAACTACCCGTACATGTACGAGTAGTTAATCTGAATCTGTTATTGCACCGTCGCCGCTTGTGCCGACAACTTCACATCAAGGGACTGTTTATCCCCATTCCGGTAGAACGTCACTTTGACGGTCTGTCCGACTTTCGCATCACGGTACAGAACACTCTTGAGATCTGCAAATGAATTAATCTTTGTCCCGTCGATTTCGACGATGACGTCATTTGCTTTCATCCCTGCTTTTTCTGCTCCACTGTTGTTTGTCAGACCGACGACGACGATTCCTTTCGTCACGTCACTCGGCAGTTTCAGGCGGTCCTCACGGTAGCCGCTCGGGAACTCCTGGACGTCCCGAATCTGAATCCCGAGTTGCGGACGAATGACCTCACCGTTCTGTTCGAGGTCACGCATGATTGGTAACGCTTCGTTGATCGGAATCGCAAAACCGACACCTTCGACGCTTGCTTCCGCAATCTTCATCGAGTTGATTCCGATCAATTGACCGGACGTATTGATCAGTGCGCCACCCGAGTTCCCGGGGTTGATTGCCGCATCCGTCTGAATCACTTCCGTGTTGAAGTCCTGCTGGCCGTCCTTGTTCGTATCGACCGGCACCGTCCGTTCCTGGGCACTGATGACACCACGCGTGACCGAGTTTGCGAAGATCCCGAGCGGGTTGCCGATCGCGAGGACCGTTTCACCGGCACGTAACGTATCGGAGTCACCGATTTTCGCGACCTGTGTCACTTTTGCTGCATCGATGGATAAGACGGCTAAATCATACGTCGGATCTTCGCCGAGGACTTTCGCTTCGAGCGCCGTTCCGTCTGATAACGTGACCGACAAGCTGCTTGCCCCTTCAACGACGTGATAGTTCGTCACGACATAGGCTTTATTGCCATCTTTTTTATAGATGACGCCGGATCCTGCTCCTGTCTCTTGATCCGCACCGCGGAATGAACTTTGTAAATTCGTCACACTGACGACGGCTTCTTTCGTTTTACTGACGGCACCGACGATATCATTCTCGGCTTCCGTCGCTGTCGTCGCTGCCTGTTCCGTCGTCACCGTCGCGGCTGGTGTCGGACTCGTCATTTGATCACGGGCAAATGGCCAGGCGATCAAGGCAATCAGTAAGGCGCCGATGACGCCGCCGATTAAGCCGACAAAAAATGCTTTACCACCGCCACCACGCTTACGTGGAGGTTCGTCTGTTTCTTCATATGGTTCACGATAAGGACTGACCGGTTCTTCTTCAGTCGGTCGACGCGGTGGAAATCCGCTCTCCTCATCGGTCGATTGATTGATCTGTTCCGATTCATTCCGTGGTTCTTCAGGTCGATCCATCGGCACATGCCTCCTTCATAAACTCTCTTTACACAAGTATACCCCCATCACCTGGCAAGTTAGCCAAATGTGGGGGTCTTTTGAGCATATTCAGTAATTTCCCATAATCAGAGCTTCAGGAGTGGTGTCGGAATGACGGGATCGGTATCAAGCAGATGAATCTTGCTGAGGTCGACGTCCCGGCTCGCCAGTGTCTGGGAGACACTCATCCGGGCCAGTTCCTTCATGTTGTTGTCCTTGCTCAAATGGGCCATATGGATCCGTTTCGTCCGCTCGTCGAGCACCTCGCTCATCGCGACTGCCGCGTCTTCGTTCGAGACGTGACCGTAGTCGCCAAGGATTCGGCGTTTGACGCTCCACGGATAATGCCCCATCTGGAGCATCCCGATATCATGATTCGCTTCGAAGATGTAGGCATCGGCACCACGAATCGTCCCTTTCATCCGGTCCGAGACGTAGCCGGTATCCGTGATGTGAGCGAGTCGTTTCCCTTCATGGGCGAACTGGAAGAACATCGGATCGGCTGCGTCATGGCTGACGTTAAACGATTCGACTTCGATATCGCCGAACTGTTTCACTTCGCCGACTTCCCAGAGGAACTTCAAGGCGGGATCAATCTTCCCAATCTTCGCTTCCATCGCGTCCCATGTCTTTTGGTTCGCATAGAGCGGGATGTTGTACTTGCGAGCTAAGATGCCGACCCCTTTAATATGATCCGAGTGTTCATGGGTGACGAACAGCCCATCGATGCCTTCCGGTGACCGGTGAATCTGGTCGAACAATGCAAGCATTGCCTTTCCTGTCAATCCGGCATCGACGAGCAGCCGGCTTTGTTCACTTTCGATGTAGAGGGCATTTCCCGTCGAGCCGCTCGCAAGAACGCTATAGTGTAGGCTCATCGTGTATTCCTCATTTCTCTGAAACTGTATCGAGGCGTTCGATCGTCTGAACACCCCCGTCAATCGCGTTGACGAAATAAAGTTCTTCCCCGTCGAGTTCGATCTGCCACGTCGGCGGTAAAATCTGGACCGATTTTGTCCCTTCCGTCACGAGACAGAAATAGCCAAGCTTATGGCCTGTCATTTTTTTCGAGGCCGGGAAAAGACCTTGCTCCGACAATTGGATGACGGCTTCGCTCGCTGACAACAACGTCACGTCCTGTGCTTGGCGGACGACTTCGTTCAAGTGACGTTGCTTATAGCTGACGATTTCCTTGTCATCGTTCAGCTGCAGGACGAGCAGGGACGGACCAATCATCGCCTCATCATCCCGTGATTGCTCCGGTGTCGAATACAGCGGTTGTCCTTTATACGTCTGCACGAACGTCATTTCATTTTGTTTATTATCAAACTTCCAAAACGTGTAGTCTGAACCGTGATTAACGGACGACTGGACGAATGAAGTCGCCGAGTCGCGCATCGCTTTTGCGTCGAGCGGTGACGGCTTCGACAACCGAACAGACCATTCGACCTGATTTTTGACTGATGTGATCGCATCTTTAATCGGTGAGCTCTCTTTTGGTGCCAGTGAGCTCGAATCGACTTCTGCCGTCAAATAACCGATGTCGCGAGACGCGGTCTGCAGTTGTTTTTCGTCAATCTTCCGATCTTTCAAAATCGTCTTTCCGGACGCCGTCGTCGCGACGATCCGTGGTTCAATCATCCGATCCATCAATTGAACGACCAGGTAGACGTTCAGGATGAGGAAAGTCAGAATCAACAACGTCTTTGCTTTACTCCAATCCATTCAACATTACCCCTCATTTCCAATTGCTTGATCGACTGTGCTCCATTCTCCGTCCCGTTTGACGAACCATGCCGGTTCAAACAGGGCGTAGCGACTCGTCGCGATTTTGTACGTCATGCTGTAGCCGACTCGAATTCCGGTGATGTCCTGCATAAGGTCTGCTTGCTCCAGCTCTTTCACCGTCTGTTCAATCGTCGGTAACGTCGTTTCCTTTAACAAAAGTTTCCGGTCTGCCCGTAACATGCTCCGGCTGATCGACCGGATTTGATTTTCTTCGAACGTCATCTTGATCGTCGCTAAATCAAATTCTGGTTGTTCGAGCAACGGGCCAATTTCGCCGAAGACCGGATAACGATTCAAATAGAGACGGAAGATTGCCGTTTGTTGCTCTTCTTGACTACTCATTTGATCGAAGTAATAACGGAAGCCACTGCGTTGTGTGACTTGGTCGAGCCAGCCCCCATGAATATTGATGTAGCTGACGAGCGTACTGTAATCGACTGCCGTACTTTGTGTATTCGGTGACAGCGTGTTGAAACGATAGGCATTGTAATCCCGGTCGTACGTCGAGACGCTGACCCCATCCGTCAACACGTCGAGTCCGTCTCGTCCCTTGATTTGCTGCACGTTCGTATTCGCTGTGAAGAACGCACTGCGGATCCGGTCGAGTGGTTTCGGGTCCTGTCCGACTTCGTCATAGACAAACACTTCTTCAAGACGAGGGGTCGCTGTTGCGACGTACGTGTAGTCACCGCCTTTAAGCTCGACCTTCGTCATCGGTTTTTTCTTATCGTAGGCAAAGAGGCGTTTTAAGACTGTCTCGTCGCCGACCAATTGAAAGTCTTTAAAGCGACCAGTCGCTGACTCGAGCCGAAGAATCGGTCCGTCATAATCGAGCAGATAGAGCCGTTTAATCGGTTCAGCCATCGCAATCTCTTTTTCACCGAGTAGTTCTTCAAGCATCGCTGCCGTGACCGGTGTCGGGAAAATCATCTCGACACTCCGTTTGCTGAGCGGGATGTTTGAGGCTTTATCCGTCAAGACGAGGACACCGATATCAAACGAAGCACCAATCCGGTTCAAAATCGTCCGCCCGATGATTTGTGTCTGATAGGCTTCCACACCATTCGAATAGACGACGAGTTCGGGATTGACGAGCTGATTACTCTCAACCGTCTTTGAAGCATCAATCTCATTAAACGATACTTGTTCCTGCTCAATCGATTCACTACTTGGATGATATGTCCAAAGCATTGCCGTCTGAAAAATAGAACCACATACAAGTAGAATCAGCAGGGTCGTTTTCAGTCGTTGCTTCATCATCCGGCATCCACCTCTTCAATCACTTCATAAGGAAGGGTAAAGTAAATCGTCGTACCACGTCCCCATTCACTTTCTGCCCAAATGTCGCCGCCATGTGCCGAAACGACATCTTTCGCGATCGAGAGACCGAGACCTGTCCCACCAATCTTCCGTGCCCGTGCCTTATCGACACGATAGAAACGTTCGAAGATTTTTTGCAGGTTCGCTTTCGGAATCCCGACTCCCTCATCCTTGATGCTGATGACGATCCGTTTCGCCCGTAACATCGTCCGGACAGTAATCGTTCCGCCTTCCGGTGAATACTTGATCGCATTCGTCAAAATGTTATCGGCAACTTGAATCAACTTATCCTGGTCCCCACGAATATAAACTTTCCGTTTCATGATTTTCCGGCGGAAGCGAATCCGCTCCGGTTTTGTCATGTCATGACGATCGAGAATTTCATTAATGAACTGGATATAGTCGAAGCGCACTTTATTCATCTTGTATTCCTTACTATCCATTTTCGACAGTTGCAGGAGGTCTGTGACGAGACGAATCATCCGCTCCGTCTCATTTTGTGTCGTCTCAAGGAAGCGTGGTGCCAGTTCTTCGTCTTGATAGGCCCCTTCTGCGAGTGCTTCGAGATAACTCCGCATCGTCGTCAATGGAGTCCGGAGTTCGTGACTGACGTTCGCGACGAACTCGCGGCGGTCCTGTTCGACTTGCTCTTGTTCCGTGACGTCATGCAAGACGATGATCATTCCGGTAATCGGTCCACTGTGTTTCTTGACGGGCGAGAAGAACGCCCGGACGAGGAACAGTTCATCCTCACTACTGAAATCAAGCAAGCGTGGTGGCATTGTTCCGTCTTCCGGAATCATGAAGTCATCCCCGAGTGCGAGTAAATCCTTCAGATTCGTTCCGACCATGCCTGCCTCTTCGACGCCGACGATGTCTTTTGCCTGATCGTTCATCAAGATGACACGGAGCGTCCGGTCCGTCGCGATCACACCGTCCGTCATGTTTTCGAGGACGCTCGTCAACTTCCGTCGTTCCGCTTCCGTCGTCGCGTTTGCTTCGAGCAACTCGTCGGTCAATTCGTTGAACGACCGGGCCAGCTGTCCGATTTCGTCATCGGAATAGACTTTTACTTTCCGGGAGAAGTTCCCCCGGCGCATCTCAATCGCTTGCCGACGCATGTCGGAAATCGGTCGCGTGATTGTTCGAGATAACAGCACCCCGAGAATCGACGTGATGACAAGTGCAATCACTGTTCCCGTCGCTAGAATGCGGGTGACCTGTTGCATCTGTGAATAGATCGACTCCATCGATGCCCGGACATAAATCATCCCGATCGTCGAACCATCACCTTCTGACGTGACAGGTACGGCGAAGATTCGGATTTTATCTTCATTCGGATCAAGGACGGTATCGATTCGGGTCGAACTCGTCGCCTGTGCTTTTTTGATTAACGAGTTTGTCGCCCGTTGCCCCACCGCCGACTGGTTGTCCTCATCCGACGTCGCTTGAATGACAGAATCCTGGTCGATGATTTGGACTTCGAGAATGTCGTTCCTTGAAGTGGAGCCACTACTAAACTCAGACAGCAGCTGCCCAAGAGACTCAGACAACTGCCGTTTAGAGGCTTCATCATCGCCTGCCTTATCAAATTCCTTCCCGACATTGTAAGCTACAAGTCCGGCTCGATCCTCGACAGATTTTGAGAAGTTTGTAATGTACTGCTTTTCAAGGGAACGAACGAAATAGACTCCAATGACTTGCATCGCGACTAAAATCAGTAACGCGTAAATGACGACAAGTTTCCACTGGATGGATTTAAAGAAGTTCGTTCCTTTTAACATAGTTATTCATTCTCCCCATCTTGGAGATAATAACCGACACCACGACGTGTCATGATATAAATGGGTGTACTCGGGTTGTCTTCGACTTTCTCACGTAGACGGCGTACCGTCACATCGACCGTCCGAACGTCGCCGAAGTAATCATAGCCCCAGACTGTCTGAAGAAGATGTTCGCGCGTCATGACTTGTCCGATGTTCTTCGCTAAATAATGCAACAGTTCGAATTCACGTTGTGTGAGTTCGATTTTTTCTTCACGCTTCGTGACCGTATGCGAATTCAAATGAATCGTCAACTCACCAATCGTAATATCATCAGGGTCATCACTGACTGGTTTTTCATCACGTCCTCGTTTTCGCATGTTCGCTTTGACACGTGCGAGTAGCTCGCGTGAACTAAATGGTTTCGTTACGTAATCATCCGCACCGAGTTCCAGTCCGAGTACTTTATCGATTTCTGAGTCTTTTGCCGTCAACATGATGATGGGTGTCTCAAGTGTTTTTCGGACTTCACGACAGACTTCCATCCCATCCATTAAAGGCAGCATGATGTCGAGCAAGATCAAGTCTGGTTTGAATTCCTCGACCTTCTCAAGTGCTTCAACGCCATCATTGGCAACAGCGACGCTGTAACCTTCTTTTTCAAGTTTAAATTTTAATATATCCGCAATCGGTTGTTCGTCGTCGACGACGAGTATTCTACGTTCCGTCAATGGGTGTTCCCCCTTAAAAAATTTCTATTCAATCTATTTTACCTGTTTTTTCGGCATATAGAAAGGTGGCGACGGAAACTACCGACGCCACACCTCTACCATTCAACCGATTTCATGTGGAACGTTCCACGTGAAACATTACTTTTAGTATACGCTCTTATCCTTTTGTTTGTGAATTATTTCGCTTATCAAAAGATATAAAAAAACAGGTGCGGCACCGATTGATGCCACGCCTGTTTGTATTCGACTTATGCTTCTTCGTAAAGATCGCGAAGGACGACTGTCTGCTCGCGACCTGGTCCGACCGAGAACGTGACGAGTGAAATGTTCGTCAAATCTGCGATCCGTTTTACGTAGTTTTGAGCATTGATTGGAAGGTCTTCAAACTTACGAATCCCTGTAATATCTTCTTTCCAACCCGGTAACTCTTCGTAGACCGGGACACACGCTTCAAGATCACGGAAGCTTGCTGGGTACTCATCGATTTGTTTTCCGTTGAATTCGTATGATGTACAAATCTTCAACGTTTCAATCCCGGTCAAGACATCGATCGAGTTCAAGGACAGGTCTGTCAAACCACTCGTCCGACGTGAGTGACGAACGACAACCGAGTCGAACCAACCGACGCGACGCGGACGACCTGTCGTCGTACCATATTCGCGACCGACTTCACGGATGTGATGACCGATTTCATCGAACAATTCCGTTGGGAACGGACCATCACCAACACGTGACGTATAGGCCTTACAGACACCGACGACGTGGTCGATACGAGCAGGACCGACACCGACACCTGACGCGACGCCACCCGCTGAAGCATTTGATGATGTGACGAACGGATACGTTCCGTGGTCGAGATCGAGCAAGACACCTTGCGCTCCTTCGAACAACACTTTTTCCCCTTTATCGAGGCTATCGTTGACGACGACTGATGTATCGCAGACATACTTCGCGAATTCTTGACCATACGCGTAGTATTCTTCAAAGATATCATCAAAGGCAATCGGCTCTGCGTCGTACATTTTCGTAAACATCCGGTTCTTCTGTTCAAGCACGATTTGAAGTTTTTCAGCGAACGTTTCTTTATCGAGTAAGTCTGCCATCCGGATCCCGATCCGTGCTGCTTTATCCATGTAGCACGGTCCGATTCCTTTCAGCGTCGTTCCGACTTTCGCGTCGCCTTTTGCTTCTTCTTCGAGCTGATCTTGCAATTGATGGTATGGCAAGATAACATGAGCACGATTTGAAATTAATAAGTTATCCGTAGAAACACCACGATCGTGCAGATACTTTAATTCCTTGACGAGCGATTTCGGATTGACGACTAGGCCATTTCCGATGACACATTTCTTGTCTGAGTAAAAGATCCCTGAAGGAATCAAGTGTAACTTATACGTCTCATTATTGAATACGATTGTATGTCCTGCATTGTCCCCACCTTGATAACGAGCGACGACATCGGCTTTTTTCGAAAGGAAATCGGTAATTTTACCTTTCCCTTCGTCGCCCCACTGTGTTCCGACTACTACTACTGATGACATATTCTCATCCACCTCCACGTACGATTCAAAACCACGACTAAGTGTAACGCGGAAAAAAACAGAAGTCAATCAAATACCGAACAATTAATTAATGTATTTCTGTTTCGTTCGTTTAATTACTCCTTTCTGCTTCCTTTTTTCCTTTACTTTCAAGATATCGAAACATAATGATTCTTCCCGATGACTTCGTTTGTCCAAATCGTTATGCTTCCTTTATGTGCTTTACTCTCGTCTTGTTTATCAAAATCGGGGGCTAGTCTACAGACAAGCTCATATCGAAACCTTTTACATACGCCCGCCGCGCTTTTCCTCTCCGAATCGACTTCTGAGCGGCAATCCCTTGCGCCGCTTCGCTTCGCTGCAGGGTCGCGCCTGATTGCTGTTCGTTCGAAAGCGATTCAATTCGGAACGCGCGACTCAACAAATCGATCCCCAATGATCCATACGACCCGCTACACAAGCCAACCGTTTCGCTTTTCGTGACTCCTACGGGAAAAAGTGCAAGATTTCTTGCACTGTCAGAGGCAGGCAAGACCCTGCTCCGTGTTCGTCAGAACAAAGGGGCAACGGCTTGCGCCTCGCCCGAGGAAAGCACGAGAAGAAAGAAACGGTTGTCAGCTCACCTCGTTCATAAAACACGCTACCCACATGCTTCGCTTTTCGTGACTCCTACGAGAAAAAGCACAAGACGTCTTGTGCTGTCAGAGGCAGGCAAGACCCTGCTTCGTGTTCGTCAGAACGAAGGAGCAACGGCTTGCGCCTCGCCCGAGGAAAGCAGAAAGCAAAAAGCAAAAAGCCTCGTTCACAACATTGAATTTATCTTGTCCACACGTGAACTAAACTAACACCTCAGTCATGATTTTCTACAAACAAAAACACCCCGACCTGGTTAGATCGAGGTGTTGCTTGTTACGCCGGTGGAGCATACGAATTACTCGGCTCAAGATCGACGAATTTATTAAATTCTTTCCGGAAAGCGAGTTTAACCGTACCGGTCGGACCATTCCGCTGTTTCGCGATGATGATCTCGATCGTATTCGCATCTTCCGTTTCTTTGTTGTAGTAATCGTCCCGGTATAAGAAGGCGACGATATCCGCATCTTGCTCAATCGCCCCTGATTCCCGGATATCCGACATCATCGGTCGTTTATCTTGACGACTCTCCACACCACGCGAGAGCTGCGATAAGGCGATGACGGGCACTTCGAGTTCACGTGCGAGCGACTTTAAGGAACGGGAAATCTCCGAGACTTCCTGTTGACGGTTGTCGCTTGAGCGACCGTTCCCTTGAATCAACTGCAAGTAATCAATCATGATCATGCCGAGTCCGTGCTCTTGCTTTAAGCGACGACACTTCGCCCGGATATCATTGACACGAATCCCTGGCGTATCATCGATGTAAATCCCTGCTTGTGACAAACTACTCATCGCGAGCGACAGTTTACCCCAATCTTCATCTTCGAGTTGCCCCGTCCGGAGACGTTGCGCATCGACGTTGCCTTCTGCACACAACATCCGCATGACGAGTTGTTCCGCACCCATCTCAAGACTAAAGATGGCAACATTCTCGTCGGCACGGGTGGCGACGTTTTGCGAGATGTTCAAGGCGAATGCCGTCTTCCCGACAGACGGACGGGCGGCGACGATGATTAAA
Organism: Exiguobacterium sp. s127; assembly: GCF_018618695.1. Classification (NCBI taxonomy): domain Bacteria; kingdom Bacillati; phylum Bacillota; class Bacilli; order Caryophanales; genus Exiguobacterium; species Exiguobacterium sp. s127. The sequence goes on from NZ_JACSMO010000004.1 coordinate 236,083, forward strand.
TCGTTACGCTGGAACCCGGCCGTCACTTGATCGAGGTCGCGGAAGCCGGTCGGAATCCCGGTCGTTTCACCGCTTTGCTTATGCAATTTATCAATCGTCGCATACGCGCTCGTCAAGACGTCAGAAATCGGGATAAAGCTTGCGCTCCCCTTGCCTTGCGATACTTCAAGAATCTTCCGCTCTGCCTCATTCAGCAGGACGTCGACTTCATTTTGTCGTTCGTACCCGTCTGTGACGATTTCATTCGCTGTCCGGATTAAACGGCGAAGCGTTGATTTTTGGTCGACGACATTGACGTAATAATTGATATTCGCCGCTGTCGGGACACCTTCCGCAAGCTCACCGAGATAGGCAAGCCCGCCGATTTCTTCTAAGACACCGAGCGTACTCAGTTCCGCCGTAACTGTGACAAGATCGATTGCTTCGCCACGGTCCGACAACACGAGCATCGCTTCAAAAATCCGTTGGTGTGCCGCCCGATAAAAATCGTGTGGCAATAATCGTTCGGACGCACTGATCAATCGATCAGCATCAATCATGATCGCCCCAAGGACGGCTTGTTCCGCCTCGATACTTTGGGGTGGCGTATTTTGCATTACATCACTCATCACCGATCCCCTTTTCTAATCACGCTTCTTTGACCTGAACGTTTAGCGTCGCTGTGACTTCATTGTGCAGTTTTAACGGCACTTTCGTGAATCCGAGGGCTTTGATCGGGTGTTCAAGCTCGATTTTACGTTTGTCGATTTTGTAACCCATGCTCTTCAATGCTTCTGCAATTTGTTTACTCGTGACTGAACCGAAGACACGACCGCCTTCGCCCGCTTTCGTCGAAACGACAATCGTTTCTTTTTCAATCTTCTCTTTTAACGCTTCCGCGTCGAGCAATGCTTGTTTCGCTTGCTCTGCTGCTTTACGTTCATGTGCTTCATGTTGTTTTAAGTTCCCTGTTGTCGCGGGACGCGCTAATTTCTTTTTGAATAACACATTGTTTGCGTATGCATCTGCGACTTCTTTCACGTCTCCTGCTTTACCTTGTCCTTTAACGTCTTGCAATAAAATAACTTTCATTCGATTTCCTCTCCTTTTGTTTCATCTTCTAGATAACGATCGATTGCTTGTCTTAATTCATCCGCGACCGTGATGATCGATTCCGCCATCTGCGTCGCCGCATTCGTTAAGTGACCACCGCCACCTAACGTCTCCATGATTAACTGGACATTGACCTCACCGAGCGACCGGGCACTGATTGCCGTCCGGCCATCTTGGAGCTCTGCGATGACGAAGGCGGCACGGATTCCTTGTAAGGATAACAGTTGATCCGCCGTTTGGGCGATCAAGACTTGATCATGGATGACCCCTGGCTCCGCTGTCGCGATTGCCATACCGGCCTTATAGATTTCCGTCCGCTCGAGAATATGCGACTGTTCGACATACGTCTCGAGGTTTTGACTAAGGAACTCTTGGACGAGGACCGTGTCTGCGCCTTGCGAACGCAAGTAGGAGGCCGCATCAAACGTCCGCGAGCCTGTCCGGATCGTAAAGCCTTTCGTGTCGACGATGATTCCTGCAAGTAACGCCGTCGCTTCAAGCATTGACAGCTTTTCGTTCGTCGGTTGGTATTCAATCAACTCTGTGACGAGTTCTGACGTCGAAGATGCATATGGTTCAAGATAGACGAGCACCGGCTCCTCGATGAAATCTTCTCCGCGACGATGATGATCGATGACGACCATTCGTTCGAACTGATCCAGTAATGCCGGAACGACGACAAGCGACGGTTTATGCGTGTCGACGATAATCAATAACGCTTGATCGTCGACGAGTTGCTCAGCTTGGAACGAATTGATGAAACGCGACTCCAGTTTCTCGTCTTCACTGATTTCCGACATCATCCGTCGAATCCCTTGACCGATTTCTGCATCCGGTAATACGATATGCGCTTCCTTATCGTTCATCTCGGCAAGCTTGAGAATACCAATCGATGCTCCAAGTGAATCCATGTCAGGATTTCGATGACCCATGACGAGGATTCGACTCGATTCCTGCATCAAGTCACGCAACGAATTGGCGATGACCCGTGCCCGGACACGCGTCCGTTTTTCTGTCGGATTCGTTTTCCCACCATAAAAGCGGACTTTCCCGTCACGTTTGATGACGACCTGGTCACCCCCGCGTCCGAGTGCTAAGTCAAGACTCGACTGCGCCATCTGACCGAGAACAGGTATCGCGTCACTGCCACAGCCAATTCCGATTGACAGCGTTAATTGCACCCCACGTTGACTCGTCTCGTCTCGGACAATGTCTAAGATGGAAAACTTCGTCCGCTCAAGAATCCGTAGATTCTCTTCTGTCGTCACGACAAAGTACCGGTCTGAGGCGGTACGTTTTATATAGGTGCCGTGATCCGCCGCCCAATGATTCAATAACTGGGTGACCCGACTATTTAATTCACTTCTTAATTGATCTTCAATCCCCTGCGTCATCTCATCATAGTTATCGAGATAAATGACGCCGATGACGGTTTGATTGTCGACGAGTTGTTGTTCAACTTGCGCCTCTTCTGTCATATCAAATAGATAGAACGTCCGATTTTCACGATTCGAGAAGACACGATAGACGGACTCACCAATCTCAAGTGTCGCTTGATCTTCATCCGTCGCCATCATTTCAACGAACAAGGGATCGAGATCGAGTAACAGATGCCCCATTGCCAAGTCGTCGAAGATTTCACGCATCGGATCATTGAACCATGTGACGTGCGTTTCCTCATCATATAGTAAGATTCCAATCGGCATATTCGTCAAAGCATCTTGCCCTGTATCCTCGACTTGAATCGATATTCTTTCGACATATGCTTCCCAGGACTTTCGTGCCCGCTGCTCTTCTAATAGATGAAGGACAAAAAGAACAGTCGTCACGAACGCACCAATTGCTGCGATGATTGGATTACTAATTGCGACGACGAGAAGTAGACCGACGATTAATAGATACGGAACGAAGCGAACAACCCGCCGTTCCCGTTCTGATGATACTTGTTGACCTGACTCCATCGCGTCCTCCTTAAATACTTCTAATTAAAAATTCGTTAACTTGTTTATTATAACCGAAAAATAGGACCGGTTGAAAGGGAAGCGAAAAAAAGCGCCCCTCCTTCGAAAAGGAAAAGCGCTTCACCGTAATCAGTCAGCTACGTATGGGATTAAAGCCATTTGACGTGAACGTTTGATTGCGATTGTAAGTGGACGTTGGTATTTCGCTGAAGTACCAGTCACACGACGTGGAAGAATCTTACCGCGTTCCGAAATGAAACGTTTGAGAAGTTCTACGTCTTTATAATCGATATGAGTGATGTGGTTCGACGTGAAGTAACATACTTTACGACGACGTTTTCCACCTGGACGACGTGCCATGTGATTAACCTCCTTTTTAGAGTAAATTTTTCAGTCCAACGTTCCCATTAGAATGGGAGATCGTCGTCTGAAAGATCGATCGAACTTCCACCGCTGAACGGATCAGCGCCGAAGCCCGAGTTCGATGAAGATGAAGCGGGTGCTGGCGAGGAAGAGTTGTTCTGCTGTTGCTGTGAACCCCATCCTGCAGCATTCCCGTTTCCACCTGTATTTGAATTCGAAGAATAGCTGTCACTATCTGAAGAACGGCTTGCATTGCGTGATTCTAGGAATCGAACACTATCCGCGACGACTTCAGCACGATATCGACGTTGACCCTCTTTATCGTCATAACTGCTAATCTGTAGGCGACCCTCGACACCTGCGAGGCTACCTTTTTTCAAATACTGAGCAACGTTCTCTGCTTGCTTGCGCCATACGACGCAATCGATGAAATCAGCTTCTCGCTTCCCATCTTGTCCCGTAAATGGACGGTCACATGCGAGTGTGAATCGCGTTACCGCAATCCCGCTCTGCGTATAACGCATTTCAGGGTCACGAGTTAACCGACCGACTAAAACGACGCGGTTAATCATCAGAATCACTCTCCTGTTTCAGCTTATTTCTCGTCTTTTGTGATCATTAAGCGAACGATATCGTCACTGATCTTCATGAGACGGTCAAGTTCTTTAGTAGCTGCTGGTTCAGCAGTCACGTTAAGAAGAACATAGAATCCTTCACGCATATCATTGATTTCGTAAGCGAAACGACGTTTACCCATTTCAGTTGTTTTTTCAACTGTACCACCGTTGTCAGTGAGGACTTTGTTGAAACGCTCAACTAGAGCTTTTCGTGCTTCCTCATCAACTTCCGGACGGATGATGTAAAGTACTTCGTATTTACGCATATCTGTCACCTCCTCTTGGACTGGCGGCTCGATTCATCGAGCAAGGAGCAATAATTCATTACTCACATTTGTTAATACTATCAAAGTATTTTGGTTTATGCAATAACGATTCGTTCGCTCTGCTTAAACGTTGAAGCGGAATGTGACAACATCGCCATCTTGGAAGACATATTCTTTACCTTCAGAACGGTAACGTCCTTGTTCTTTGACTGTCGCCATGTTTCCAGCTGCTGCTAAGTCATCGTATGCGACAACTTCAGCACGGATGAATCCGCGTTCGAAGTCAGAGTGGATGACACCGGCACATTGTGGTGCTTTCATCCCTTTTTTGAACGTCCAGGCACGAACTTCTTTTTCGCCCGCTGTGAAGTATGTCGCGAGACCGAGCGTGTTATAGGCTGCATGGATCAATTGATCGAGACCTGACTCTTCGATTCCGAGGTCAACGAGGAACTCTTGACGTTCTTCCGGTTCGAGTTCAGCGATTTCTTCTTCAATCCGGGCACAGATGATGATGACTTCCGCGCCTTCTTTTGCTGCAAACTCACGCACGAGACGAACGTTTTCGTTACTATCTGCATCCGCGACTTCATCTTCACCGACGTTTGCGACATAAAGCATCGGTTTCATCGTCAACAATTGGAAGTGTTTCACGATTGCCGCTTGATCTTCGTTTAATTCTGCAAGACGTGCTGGTTTTTCGTCTTCGAGCAATGCGAGGACGATTTCAAGTGCTTCGAGTTCGCCTGCTGCGTTTTTATCACGTGACTTAACTTGTTTTTGGACACGTTGGATCCGTTTTTCAACCAATTCGAGATCGGCCAAAATCAACTCGAGGTTGATTGTTTCGATATCATCGATGGGTGATACTTTACCTGAGACGTGTGTGATGTTTTCGTCGATGAAGCAACGGACGACCTGACAAATCGCATCGACTTCACGAATGTTTGCTAAGAATTTATTTCCTAATCCTTCACCCTTTGACGCGCCTTTAACGATTCCGGCGATATCCGTGAATTCGAATGCTGTCGGGATGGTCTTCTTCGGGTTGACGAGTTCTGTCAATTTACGAAGACGTGCATCGGGTACTTCGACGACACCTACGTTCGGATCGATTGTTGCGAACGGATAGTTCGCCGCCTCGACACCTGCTTGAGTAATTGCGTTAAAAAGTGTTGATTTTCCTACGTTTGGTAAGCCAACGATTCCTGCTGTTAATCCCACTTGGAATTCCTCCTTTTCGGTATTTCCTAGGAAATCCGTGCTAGCGGCCGCAGTGGGTAGATTGATTACACCACGTCAGCACATCTTTCACAATTATAGATAGTTCAATTTTTTTAAGCAAGGAGATGGGAATTCTTTTTTAAAGAGTTTGCTAATTCACCTAGCCGCTTAATCAAAACTTAGACTTCTCCTTAACCTTTTTTCCACCATTAGCGTTCTGCTTTGTAATTAAAAAAGACCGAGGCACCTATTAAGCGCTTCGGTCGTATTTGATAAAACTCATTCTGGTAAGACTTTTTTTAACCGCTTATCAAAATCGCGCCGTGGCATTAAGATGCTTGCCCCACACCCTTGACATTTGATGCGGATGTCCATGCCGACACGAATGATTTGCCACCGGTTCGTTCCGCATGGATGTTGTTTCTTCATTTCGACATAATCATGGAGATTGTACGTTTTTGGCATCATTGATTTGTTCACCATTCCCTTGATCTGTAGTGTTCATCATGACCATATGCGGGTACGGAATCTGGATTCCTTCCGCTTCGAGACCTTGTTTGAATTCTTTACGCATCAAACGTCCCGCTTGAAAATGTTGCATCGGTGGTACTTCTGCCATCATGCGGTACGCAACGCCAGAAGAATCAAGCATTTGGACACCGAGTATTTGAATCGGTTCAACGAACATATCGGCATATTTCTTCGTCGTCGCTTCCGAGATGTCGTTCAGAATCGTCTCGACCCGGTCGAGATCCTCTTCATACGGAACTTGGACATCGACTAAGGCAAAACTGTTATCGACCGAGAAGTTCGTCACTTGCAGGATTTGCCCGTTCGGAACGATATGAATCTCGCCCGTCAGACCTTTCAGCTTCGTCGTCCGAATACCAAGCTCGATGACAATCCCTTCAATCACGCCGACGCGGACATAATCACCGACTTTGAACTGTCGTTCGAAGATGATGAAGGCACCTGTGATGATATCTTGAACCAGGTTTTTCGCACCAAACGAAATGGCGAGACCGGCAATCCCTGCACTGGCGACGAGCCCTGTGATGTTGATTCCGAATTGACTGAGCACGGTCAGTAACATGACAATTCCGAGGACGTAGCGAATCGCATTTTGTAACAATTTGAGTAACGTCTCGTTTTGTCGTTGCGCTAAATAATCATGCTCGTTGATTTTTCGAATCGTAAACAAACGGGCGACTGCTCCCGTCATGATCCGTGTCAGGATATAAAATCCGGCAATGATGATTAACGCAATTGTCACCTTGAGTCCAAACCGAATCCACATTTCTGTGTCCGTCACTTGCGCAATCAACTTATCGACCTGGGCGACTGATTCTTTCACATCTTGATTGGTAGCCATTCTCTTCATCCTTTCATTTCTCTCTATTACGACAGTATACGTGATTTTAAATCAGTTTCAACTTAAAGAACCGATTTCGACGTTAGTTTTCTTGAAAAACCGGGAAAGGAAAATCATTACAGAACACCTTCACTCTCGCCAATACACCATGACGTAGACACCTAGAGAAGAAAGGATGATCTAGAGATGAACTTCCGCTTTCATTCACATGAGCCAAAGCCCTATTCTTTCTTTTTAGAGCATACAGAGCCGTTTGCGAAAGAACGATTAGCTGAACAATTACACGAGCAAGTCGCTGCGACGAAAGAAACACGTCCTGTCGTTCTCGTTTGTATCGGTTCCGATCGTTCGACGGGGGATTCCCTCGGTCCACTCGTCGGTACATTCCTCGAAAAATCCCGTCCCGCTCATATGCATGTGTATGGCACATTAGCCAAACCGGTTCATGCCTTAAATTTAGCTGAAACACTTCACTCGATTCAAACGACCCATTACAAACCACTCGTCATCGCCATCGATGCTTGTCTCGGACGCTTATCGAGCGTCGGTCATGTCTTTTTCTCGGAAGGTCCTCTCGCACCCGGAGCCGGTGTCCAAAAAGAATTGCCTGCTGTTGGCGACTTCAACATCAAAGCCGTCGTCAACGTCAGTGGATTCATGGAAATGATGATTTTGCAAAATACCCGACTCCATCTCGTCTATGAATTAGCTGAACTTGTTGCCGACAGCTTCGCCTTACTCGATGCGAAACTGGCAGCGGAAACAAAACGAACGACGATTTCCTTTACGCCCCGTTCGATCTAAACAGCACACACTACAATTAAAATAAGGACAAGCGAATCCTTACGACTCGCTTGTCCTTATTTTTTTGTCATTCTTCTTCCGGCAACAAAATCTCAAGTATCCGATTTAAATCCTCTTCGTCCATAAAATCGATTTCTAGTTTCCCTGCCTGCTTCGTCATCTTGATTCGAACACTGGCCCCGATCCGCTCCCGTAACGCGTCTTCAATAAAATGAAGTTCAGTCGTCTGTTCAGAAACATGCCGCTTTTGCTTACGTTCGCGGAGCTCTTGCTCAAGACGACGGACATTCCAATTCTCCGTGATGACGCGTTCCGCCATCCGCTCGATTTTTTGCGGGTTTTTTAAAGCGAGCAAGGCACGTGCATGCCCCATCGATAAACGTTCTTCCATGACTGCTTGTTGGACGAGTGGCGGTAACTGCAACAAGCGTAGACTGTTCGTGATGTGCGAACGGCTTTTTCCGACACGGCTCGCAAGTTCTGCTTGCGTCACTTCAAACTCTTCCAACATTTCGGCATACGCCATCGCTTCTTCAATCGCACTTAAATCAGCGCGCTGAATGTTTTCAATCAAGGCAAGCTCCATCATCCGCGTATCATTGGCCTCGATGATTAAGACGGGTACATGAACGAATCCGACTTGTTTTGCTGCCTGATACCGGCGTTCCCCGGCGACGATTTCGTAAAATCCATCACGTGGTCGAACGACGATCGGTTGAATCATCCCGTGCTGCCGTAAAGAATGTGCTAATTCTTGTAATGCTTTTTCATTAAACTGTTTGCGCGGCTGACCTGGATTCGGTCGAATCGCCCGCAGGGGTATCTCATTCACATAAATCTCTCCTAAACGTAGCGGAAGGCACGACCGCAGTTTACGGACGTGCCTTCACGATGCGAATTCGCACCTCGACATATTCTTCACAATCTACTTCTTCTTTTTCGACGGTCAATCCTGTCCGCTCAATCATGTCGACTGAATCACGTAGTGTATTCAACGCAATCCGTGTATCCCGTGCAAAACTTTTATGTCGCTTCTTCGGCTTTTTCGGTGTCAGTAGACGCTCGACACGCTGTTCCGTTTCTTTGACATTCCATTCGCGTTCCATGATTTCCGCTAAGACTGAGATTTGAAGATCTGCATCCTTTAAAGGCAACAAGGCGCGCGCGTGACGTTCCGTGATTGTCCGTTGCTTCAATGCCTCGCGAATTTCAGCTGGCAAACGCAACAGACGTAACTTGTTCGCAATCGTCGACTGACTGCGTCCTAGTTTACGTGCTAAGACTTCTTGCGTAATGTGTTGCATCGCAAGCAATCGTTCATATGCTTCTGCTTCTTCGATTGGAGTCAGTTCTTCCCGTTGTAGATTCTCAATCAATGCGAGTGCAGCTGTCGTTTCATCGGTCATTTCCTTGATAATTGCGGGAATCGTTTCCCACCCAAGTGATTGAACCGCTCGAAAACGACGCTCACCTGCGATGATTTCATAACCTAGCCCCTGTTTTCGTACTACGATTGGCTGTAGTAACCCATGTTCTTCAATCGTCATCGCCAATTCTTCAATCCGCTCCCCATCAAAAATCGTTCGGGGTTGGAATTGATTGGCAACAAGCTCTGTCAGCTTTAGCTCCTGAAGCGTGTCTCGGGGATCAAGCTCAAGCGGGACAGGCTGTCCCCCTTTACCAAGCAGTTTAGCAATTGCATTTTTCACGTTCGCGCACCTCACCTTTATCAGTCATCGTTTCACGTGAAACGGTGTTTAACTCAGTGGATCTTTAGCCGGTGTTCCCGCCTTACGCGGATATTTCCCGGGTGTTAATCGTTTTTTATCTACAATAACGATATTACGCTCACTTTCCTCACCTGGCAATTGGAACTGGAAACTTTCCCGTAAATTACCACCAAGTACTTTGAGTGCCGTTGCGCCTTCTTCTAACTCTTGCCCTAACTTCGCTGCCTTCAAGGCAACAAATTGTCCGCCGACTTTCGCGAGTGGCAAACAGTATTCTGCAAGGACTGACATGCGGGCGACGGCGCGTGCCGTCACGACATCAAAATGTTCCCGGAACTGTTTGTTTTTACCGAACTCTTCGGCCCGACCATGATGGAACGCGACACCTTCAAGTTCAAGTTCTGTCGCGAGCATGTTCAAGAAGCCGATTCGTTTATTCAGTGAATCGATGATCGTGACTTTTAAGTGCGGGAACATGATTTTAATCGGGAGGCTCGGGAAACCGGCACCGGCTCCGACATCACAAACGGTTTCGACTTCTGTGAAATCAAAGTAGAAAGCCGCTGTGATCGAATCATAAAAGTGTTTCAAGTAAACATCTTCTTTATCCGTGATCGCCGTCAGGTTCATTTTTTCATTCCATTCGACGAGCAGTTCATAGTAGCGTTTGAACTGGTGTAATTGTTGTTCTGAGACGTCGAGACCTTGCTCGGCTAAAGCCGTTACGAATTGCTGTTCGTTCATGTTATCACTCCGCAGTCAATGCGTATTGGCCTTGCTCGATATAAATTAGCAAAATCGAGATATCTGACGGGTTAACCCCAGAAATCCGTGATGCTTGTCCAATCGAGAGCGGACGCACTTGGTTTAGTTTCTGTTTTGCTTCAATCGCGAGACCATTGATGACATCGTAATCGAGTCGATCCGGAATTCGTTTTTGTTCCATCCGCATCATACGTTCGACTTGGTCGAGTTGTTTGTCGATATAACCTGCGTACTTGACTTGGATTTCGACTTGCTCGGCCGCTTCCGCTGACAATGCGACAGGTGGCTCTGTCATGTCTGCAATCATTGCGTACGTGATTTCCGGACGTTTCAATAACGTAATTGCGTGCAACGCTTCTTTCAACGGTGAGACACCGATTGCTGTCAGTTTTTCGTTGACGTCTGGTGTCGCTTTGATGACGACTTTTTCAAGACGTTTCATTTCGCGACTGATTTCGTCTTTTTTCAGTTCGAGTTTCGCATGACGCGTGTCATTGATCAGACCGAGTTCATGCCCGATTTCAGATAAGCGAAGATCGGCATTGTCATGACGGAGTAAGAGACGGTATTCAGCACGTGACGTCAAGAGGCGATACGGTTCGTTCGTCCCTTTTGTGACGAGATCATCAATCATGACACCGATATACCCTTGCGAACGCGACAAAATCAATGGCTCTTTGCCTTGAACTTTAAGCGACGCATTGATTCCAGCCATGATGCCTTGTCCGGCAGCTTCTTCGTAGCCGCTCGTACCGTTAATTTGTCCTGCTGTGAATAACCCTTCGACCCGTTTCGTTTCAAGTGTCGGCCACAGTTGTGTCGGAATGACCGCATCGTATTCGATTGCATAACCGGGACGCATCATTTCTGATTTTTCAAGACCGGGAATCGAACGTAAGATATCATGTTGGACATCTTCCGGTAAGCTTGTTGATAACCCTTGGACATAGACTTCTTCCGTATCGCGACCTTCCGGCTCGAGGAAGATTTGGTGACGCGGTTTATCATTGAACCGGACGACTTTGTCCTCGATTGAAGGACAGTAGCGTGGGCCTGTTCCTTTAATCATGCCTGAGAACATCGGTGAACGGTGTAAGTTCGCGTCAATCAATTGGTGTGTGTACTCTGTCGTATACGTTAACCAACATGGAATCTGCTCCGTGATCATCTGAGTCGTTTCATGGCTGAACGGTAAAGCGACCGCATCCCCTGGTTGGATTTCGGTTTTTGAATAATCAATTGTTTTTCCATCGATTCGGGGTGGTGTCCCTGTTTTGAAGCGCGCGAGCTCGAACCCGAGTTCCTCGAGATGCTTCGATAGGTTGACGGACGGCATCTGATTGTTCGGACCACTCTCGTATGAGAGTTCGCCGATGATGATTTTCCCACGCATGAACGTTCCTGTCGTAATGACGACAGCATTCGCCCGGTACTCTGCTCCCGTATTCGTCACGACACCGACACAGCGTCCATCTTCAATCAATAGACGTTCGACGAGTGCTTGACGTAACAAGAGGTTCGGTTCATCCTCAAGGGCTTTTTTCATTCGATTTTGATACTCAAATTTATCTGCCTGCGCCCGGAGTGCACGGACGGCCGGACCTTTTGATGTATTGAGCATTTTCATTTGGATATAAGTCGCGTCGATCGCCCGTGCCATCTCGCCACCTAATGCATCAATTTCCCGGACGACAATCCCTTTTGCGGGACCACCAATCGACGGGTTACAGTACATGAATCCGACCATGTCGGGATTCATCGTTAACATCACCGTTTTCGAACCCATTCGCGCTGATGCGAGTGACGCTTCGATTCCAGCATGTCCGGCTCCGACGACGATGACGTCGAATTCACCTGCTTGATAAGCCATAATTTCGGTTCCTCCTTTTATGAATCAACAACCTGACAGTGCAATTATTTCCCTAAACAAAACTGGGAGAAAAGTTTGTCGAGTAGACTATCTTGCGCCGTATCCCCATTGATTTCGCCAAGCGTATCCCATGCCCGGCGTAAATCGATTTGGACCATGTCGATCGGCATCGCTGCTTCTGCCGCCCCGAGCGCATCTTCAATCATCTGACTCGCTTGTTTAATCAATTGAATATGACGTGCATTCGAGACGTACGTCATGTCTTGGCTTTCAACACCTTGTTCGAAGAAGAGGGCTGCGATTGCTGCTTCGAGGTCGTTGACGCCTGCTTCTTCAAGCAAGGATGTCGTGACGACCGGGCGTCCTGCAGCCAGTTCTTCAACACGTGTTAAGTCGATTTGTTGCGCAAGGTCACTCTTGTTGACGATGATGATCGCGTTCATATCGCGAATCGCTTCAAACAACAAAATATCTTCTTGCGTCAATTCGTCATTCCCGTTTAAGACGAGTAAAATCAAATCCGCCGAATTGAGTGCCTGGCGTGATTTTTCGACACCCATCCGTTCGACGATATCTTCCGTTTCCCGAATCCCTGCCGTATCGATCAACTTGAGCGGTACACCGCGGACATTCACATATTCCTCAATCGTATCACGGGTCGTCCCTGCGATATCCGTGACGATTGCTTTTGCTTCTTGCACCAATGTGTTGAGCAAAGATGATTTCCCGACGTTCGGTCGCCCGATGATTGCTGTCGACAGGCCTTCACGTAGAATTTTTCCTTGGCGCGCCGTCCGGAGCAGTTCCGTCAGGATGCGGCGGACTTCCCCAGCATCTTTTTGGACGATTTGTTGCGTCATTTCTTCCGCATCGTATTCCGGGTAGTCGATGTTGACTTCAATCGAAGCGATCGTCTGTAACAGCTGTTCGCGCAATTCTTGGACAAGCTTCGAGAGCCGCCCTTCGATTTGACCGATTGCAACCGTCATCGCCCGGTCCGTTTTCGCACGGATTAAGTCCATCACGGCTTCAGCTTGTGATAAGTCGATGCGCCCGTTCAAAAAGGCGCGTTTCGTGAATTCACCTGGTTCTGCTAGACGAACATCAGGTTGTGCCAGAATGAGTTCGAGTACACGATTGACCGCGACGACTCCACCATGGCAATTCAATTCGACGACATCTTCGCGCGTAAACGTCTTCGGCGCCCGCATGACACTGACCATTACTTCATCGACGACCTGCTCCGTCTCGTGGTCGACTAATTTCCCGTAATGAATCGTGTGGGTTGGTACTTCCGTTAACTGATTCGCACCTCGGTACACTCGGTTTGCCGTTGCTACTGCTTGCGGACCTGATAAGCGGACGATTGCAATCGCCCCTTCGCCCATCGGTGTCGAAATCGCGGCTATCGTATCAAATTCCATCATTCGTCATTCACACCTCGTTTTCTTCTATCGTTTCTATGATTAATTGATGAGTTAGTTATAAATGGGTATAACGTGACAACTATACACGAAAATGACTCAAAGAAAAAGAGCGACACTCTGTAAAAACGGAGTATCGCCCTCATTTGTGATTAACGTTTCTTTTTCGGCTTTTTCGGAGCAGGAGCTGCTTCGGCCGCTTCTTTTTCACGTTTTGAAGCAATCGTTGCTTCAGTCTGTAATTTGATCTTCTCACGCATCGGCTTCATGATCACGATCGTCACGATGATCGAGAAGATATAACCAACGACCCAGTAAAGTGACAAGGCAGAGGGTAACGTCACACCCATGACGAAGATCATGACCGGGAAGACGTACAACATGATTTTCATCTGCGGATTATCTTCTTGCCCTGCCATCGAGAGTTTCTGTTGCAGGTACGTAAAGACCGCTGAAAGAATCGGTAAGATAAAATATGGATCTGGCTTTCCAAGATCGAACCAAAGGAACGTATGCTTGAAAATATCCGGCGTGTAAATGATTGCGTTATAGAAGGCAATCAGGATTGGCATTTGAATTAAGATCGGTAAACAACCTGCAAGTGGATTGACGTTATGCTCCTGATAAAGCTTCATCATTTCCTGTTGCAATTTCTGTTGTGTTTCCTGATCTTTTGAACTGTATTTCTCACGCAGTTTCATCATTTCTGGCTGGATGACTTGCATACCACCCATACTCTTCGTCTGTTTAATCATCAACGGTAAGATGACAAGACGAACAATCAATGTCGTAATCACGATTGCAATCCCGTAATCCCCGTTAAAGTATTCTGCAATTTTTCCAATCAACCAAGCCATCGGCCAAACAAAATAATGTTTCCAGAAACCTTCTGTGTCAGCAGTAATCGGTTCACCTGTTCCGTATGTTCCAGGTGTACAACCCGATAGAACAACCGCGAGTACTGACATCAGTCCAAGTGTCAACCAAATCTTAGTTCTCTTGTTCATAATTCCTCCTAATGATGTTTACCCTTTGTCGGTCAGACTCCTTCTATAGATAGAATCAGGAAAGACCGTTACAAATCAAACAGAATATATTACGTATTTATTTAACTTGCCGCTTCCAGACGCCGGAACGCTTTAATACATGCCGCAAACTATCTGCGACTTCTTGCGCAGTCATCTTCGCAGCTGGATTGCGGGCGATGATTACAAGATCATAATCTGGTGCAATCGAAGCTTCATGTAACAAAAATGCTTCACGAAGGTACCGTTTTACCTGATTACGTACGACAGCATTTCCGATTTTCTTACTCACTGATAAACCAATCCGAAAATGAGCTTGCTGGTCTTTTTTTAGTGCGTATACGACAAATTGCCGATTGGCGACAGAGGCTCCTCGAGTAAACACCGCTTGGAACTCCTTGTCTTTCTTGACGCGGTATTCCTTCTTCACCTTGATCACACTCCATCCTGACATCACGAAAATTCGTCGTCTTTCATCATATCATAGAATAATCCTGCTTCGCGAGAGGGGGTTGTGACAAAAGCACGAACACCCTTAAAAAAAAGCAAAAAAAAGATCACCTCAGGCATCGCCAGAAGTGATCTCATCATCGCTCGATTATACAGTCAAGGCTTTGCGGCCTTTAAGACGGCGAGCAGCCAAGATCCGGCGGCCACTCTTCGTTGCCATGCGCGCACGGAATCCGTGAACTTTTTTGCGCTTACGGTTGTTTGGGTTGAAAGTTGGTTTCATTTTAGTCTGCACCTCCTTTAAAAATTACTCTATTAAAAAACATCGTTTTCTACTTTAAGGCAGTCTTGTACATTATATAAATCAAAAGGGACCTTGTCAATGAAAGTTCGTAAGAATTATCTCGTTCGATTCTATACGATTCGTTACGATAGAAATCTGGATGAGGGTTCGTATTACAAGATAGGAATCCGATCTGCATGAACAATAGGAAATTCCCCAAATTAAAACTATCCACAGACTTATCCACACTATCCACACTTTCCGTGGATAACTCTTCACTTTGTCTACAATAGTATTTTTTAAAATCAACGTCAAGGTTTGATTTTCGACTCGATTCTCCAACTATTTTTGATTTTGTGTATAACTATTTTTTTACGCTTCCTCTTTCAAAAAGTTATACACACGTTATCCACACCTTATCCACACTATCCACAGCCTGTGGGTAACTACCTGTGTATATCTTTATTTACTTGTGGATAAATCACTCTAGGCATTGCCAGGGCTCATTTCATTTGATACACTAATTGTGCATAACAACGACACGAACCAAATTGAATTTTCAAGTTATACACACCCTGTGGATAACTTTATACACAGTTTTACTTGCCTGTGGATAACGTTATCCACAGTTTTTATGTTGTGGGGATAAGTCGAGTTTCTTCATTAACTTTGTCCTGTGCATAAACCTGTGTATAGTTTTTTATATCATGATAGAAAAAGGGGGGTATTTATGAAAAACGCTGCCGAACTTTGGCATAATGTATTGTCTGTGATCGAGGAAGAAGAACGGACACCTAAGGCAAGTTATGACATGTGGTTAAAATCCACTGAAGGCGTCACGCTGAATGGAACGACACTGATCATCTCAGCACCAGCTGCATTTACCGTTACTTGGCTGGAACGTCAATACTTATCGTTACTCGAAGATACGGTTGAAGAAGTGACAGGGAGTCGACTTGATATTCAATTTATCGAGGAAGGCCAAGCAAAGAAGATGCTCGATCGTCAAAATGAGGAAGCGTCTGAGACGGTACCACCGTCTAAAACATCAAATCGTGCACAATCGTCACGAAAACCGACCGATGAGCTGGTCATGAGTGAACTCGGTCAATTGAATACAAAATACACGTTCGATACGTTTGTCATTGGATCAGGTAACCGTTTTGCCCATGCCGCTTCCTTGGCTGTAGCAGAAGCACCTGCGAAAGCCTATAATCCTTTATTCATCTATGGAGGAGTCGGACTTGGTAAAACCCATTTGATGCACGCGATTGGCCAGTACGTCCAAGATCAAAACCTTGGGACGCGGATCGCCTATGTCTCCTCGGAACGTTTTACAAATGACTTCATTAACTCGATTCGGGACAATAAAACCGTTGAGTTTCGGAACAAATACCGGAATATCGATGTTCTATTAATAGATGACATTCAATTTCTCGCAGGAAAAGAGCAGACGCAAGAGGAGTTTTTCCACACATTCAATGCCCTGCACAATGATCAAAAACAAATCATCATCTCGAGTGATCGACCACCAAAAGAAATTCCGACACTTGAAGATCGGCTTCGCTCTAGGTTCGAGTGGGGATTGATAACAGACATCACACCTCCTGACCTTGAGACACGGATTGCGATTTTGCGAAAAAAAGCCAATGCCGAGCAACTTGATGTTTCTAATGAAGTCATGCTCTATATCGCGAGTCAAATCGACACGAACATCCGCGAGCTCGAAGGGGCACTGACGCGTGTCATCGCTTATGCGAACCTGGTCGGACGGACGATTGATCCGAATGTTGCAGCAGAAGCGCTGCATAACATCATGCCGGTCACGGAGCCGCGAAAAGTCACGATCCGCGACATCCAGGAGTCCGTCAGTAAACACTTCAACTTACCGTTTGACGACTTAAAGGCTAAAAAACGAACAAAATCGATTGCCTTTCCACGCCAGATTGCGATGTACCTCTCGCGAGAGATGACGGAAAGCTCTTTACCGAAGATTGGTGAGGAATTTGGTGGACGGGATCACACGACAGTCATCCATGCACATGAGAAAATTAGTATGCTCGTTAAATCGGATGGAGAAACAGGAAAAGTCATCGAACAAATTAAGCATGAATTGAAACATTCCTGAACCTGTGGATAAGCTGTGGATAAAAGAGGCTAGTTATCCACAAGTTATCCACACGCAGTTTGGCTCTATACCAAGTTATCCACCGACTTATCCACACTATCCACAGCCCCTAATACTATTATTAAAAAAATATATTATTATGTTATGATGATGTAACGCCCATTTTGAGAGGAGCTTAACGACAATATGCATATTACAATTCAACGCGATACTTTAATCCAAGCCATCCAGGACGTAGCGAAAGCTGTCTCATCAAGAACAACGATTCCAATCTTAACGGGAATCAAACTTGAAGCGCATGGTGACGGAATGACGTTAACAGGAAGCGATACCGAGATTTCAATTGAACGGACAATCTATGCGGAAGAGAATGGTACTTCTTATGTAACCGTCCACCGCGCCGGTAGTGTCGTCCTCAATGCCCGTTTCTTTGGTGATATCGTTAAAAAGTTACCAACAGACGAAGTCATCATCGAAGTCTCTCCAAACTTCATGACACGGATTCAATCCGGGACAGCTGAATTTCATCTGAACGGTCTTGATTCAGACGAGTTTCCGCGTCTTCCACAAGTCGATGGGGGACAACAGTTCCGTTTACCCGCAGATCTATTACGTTCAATGATCCGTCAGACGAGTTTTGCCGTCGCGGTTCAAGAAACACGTCCTGTTTTGACAGGGGTTAACTTCTCAGCAGATAAAGGCATTTTGACATGCGTATCGACGGATAGTCATCGCCTTGCACTACGCCGGGCACAGTTTGAGACAGAGAACGAGATTTCGTTCCAAAATGTCATCGTGCCGGGTAAGAGCTTAAACGAATTATCGAAACTGTTAGGTGATGGTCATGTCGATGTCACGATCACGAACCAGCAAATCCTCTTCAAAATGAAACATGTCCTATTCTTCTCTCGCTTACTCGACGGGAACTATCCGGATACGTCGCGTTTAATTCCGGAAGAGTACCGGACGGCTGTCCGTATGAATGCAAAGGAATTGCTTCAGGCAATCGACCGGGCATCACTTCTTGCACGTGAAGACCGCAACAACGTCATCAAGTTCGCAGCAGAAGGTACGACAGCTGTCGAAATTTCATCGCACTCACCAGAAGTTGGGAAAGTTTCGGAACAAGTGAGCATCTTGTCGCTTGAAGGCGAAGAGCTGAAGATTTCTTTCAACTCGAAATACATGATGGATGCCTTAAAAGCACTTGATGCGACGGATATTGAAATTCAATTCACGGGATCGATTCGACCATTCATTCTCCATCCGGTCGACCAAGATAACGTCTTGCAATTGATTTTACCTGTCCGTACGGCTTGATTCCCTCCCCGAGAAACCGACTTGGTTTCTTGGGTTTTTTTTGTAATCCGTATATATGTTCGTTCATTTTGCTAAATCATGAGTTTTTTAGTACAATAAAGAGTATGTCATTTATAATATGTAGGTAGGAGGAGTCAATCCATGAATCAAATCAAAATCACGTCGGAATATGTCACATTAGGTCAGTTCTTGAAGCTGTCTGATATTATCTCGAGCGGAGGACAAGCAAAACCATTTCTAGCGGAGGTACCTATTCTCGTCAACGGTGAGGTCGATCAGCGACGTGGTCGTAAGTTGCGGGATGGAGATGTTATTGACGTAGAAGATTACGGTCAATTCGTCATCAAGAACGAGGCGAACTAACGTGCGACTAGATTCGGTACGACTCAGTCATTATCGCAACTATGAGTCGCTGGAATTGTTCTTTTCTGAAAAGACGAACGTCTTAATCGGGGAAAATGCTCAAGGCAAGACGAACTTGCTCGAAGCGATCCACGTATTGGCGCTCGCGAAATCGCACCGGACGACACACGATAAGGAACTGATCCAGTGGGATGCGGAAGCAGCGCGCGTCGAAGGACGTGTCATGAAGCGGATGGGTCCCCATTCGCAGGAAATCCAGATTTCGAGTCGTGGGAAGAAGGCGAAGCTCAATCATCTCGAACAGCGGCGCCTCAGTGATTATATCGGGGCGCTCAATATCGTGTTGTTCGCACCAGAGGATTTGCACATCGTCAAAGGCAGTCCACAAGTACGGCGTCGCTTTTTAGATATGGAGATTGGTCAAGTCAGTCCGGTCTACCTGCATGAATTAAGTCAATACCTGAAAGTGTTGAAACAACGAAATGCGTTGTTAAAGCAGTTGTCAATTAAAGGGGGGGACGAGACGTTCCTCGACATTTTGACGGAACAGATGATTACGCTTGCCGTTAAAATCGTTCAACGCCGTCATCATTTCATTGCCCAGCTCGAAAAGTGGGCGCGACCGATTCATGATGGAATCAGTCGTGGACAGGAAGAACTCGTTCTACGCTATCGATCCGATACATTTAGTGATGATTCGCTGGATGTCGAAGGAATGACTGCTTCTTATACGCAGAAGTTTGGTAAAATAAAAGAAAATGAAATTAGACGAGGCGTGACGTTATTTGGTCCACACCGTGATGACTTCGAAATGGAGGTCAATGGACGAAATGTCCAGACATACGGTTCACAAGGACAGCAACGGACGGCTGCGCTCTCGTTGAAGCTAGCAGAGATTGAGTTGATTCATGAGGAGGTCGGGGAATACCCGCTACTTCTTCTAGACGATGTGTTATCGGAACTCGATGATCATCGTCAAACCCATTTACTCGATACGATGCAACAAAAGGTTCAGACGATCCTGACGACGACGAGTGTCGAGGGAATCGCACATGAAACGATTAGACAAGCGAAGTTGTTCCACGTGAAACAAGGAGCAGTTATTTTGGAAGAGACATCCTATAAAGAAACAGTAGGTGAGAAAACCGATGAGTAATCATGAAGATATGGAATTGGAACAAGGGTACGGTGCCGATCAGATTCAGGTACTTGAAGGTCTTGAAGCCGTTCGAAAACGTCCAGGTATGTATATTGGATCAACCGCGTCGAAAGGGCTCCACCATTTAGTTTGGGAAATCGTCGATAACTCGATTGATGAAGCACTGGCTGGATACTGTGACACGATTAAAGTCACGATTGAACCAGGGAACTCGATTCTAGTTGAGGATAACGGTCGGGGGATTCCGATTGATATTCAAGAAAAAATGGGACGTCCTGCAGTCGAAGTCATTTTAACGGTCCTCCATGCCGGCGGTAAGTTTGGTGGCGGAGGCTACAAAGTATCAGGTGGTCTTCACGGTGTCGGGGCTTCGGTCGTCAATGCGTTGTCGACGAAGCTTGAAGTATTCGTTAAGCGGAACGAGAAGCTCTATTATCAATCGTATCATCGTGGTGTTCCAACACAAGATCTCGAAATCATCGGGACTTCAGAAGAGACAGGGACAATGATTCGTTTCTTCCCGGACAGTGAAATCTTCCAGGAAACACTCGAATACGATTACGATTTACTTGCGACACGTTTACGTGAACTCGCTTTCTTGAATAAAGGTCTGAACATCGTCATTACGGACGATCGTGCAGAAGAACCGATTACGCGGCACTTCTATTACGAAGGTGGAATCAAGTCGTACGTTGAACACTTGAACCGCTCGAAAGAAGTTGTTCACCCGGAACCGGTCTACGTCCACGGAACGAAGGATGGCATCGAAGTCGAAGTTGCGCTTCAATACAACGATGGCTTTGCAGCCAACATCTATTCGTTTACGAACAACATTCCGACGCATGAAGGTGGTACGCATGAAACGGGCTTTAAGACGGCGTTGACGCGTGTCATCAATGACTATGCGAAGAAGTTCGGTTTGATGAAAGAAGCAGACGGTACGTTGTCTGGGGAAGACGTCCGTGAAGGAATGACGGCAATCGTCTCGATCAAACACCCGAACCCCCAATTCGAAGGACAAACGAAAACGAAGCTCGGTAACTCGGATGCTCGAACAGCGACCGATACGTTATTCTCTTCCATCTTTGAACAGTTCATGATGGAAAACCCGTCGAATGCTCGTGCAATCGTCGAAAAAGGAATGATGGCCTCGCGTGCCCGGATGGCAGCGAAACGCGCGCGTGAATTGACACGTCGTAAAGGTGTCCTTGAAGTAAGTTCACTTCCTGGTAAATTGGCCGACTGTTCATCGCGGGATGCAACGATTTCAGAAATTTATATCGTTGAGGGTGACTCAGCGGGTGGTTCTGCGAAATCAGGTCGTGACCGTCACTTCCAAGCGATTTTACCGATCCGTGGTAAAATTTTGAACGTTGAAAAAGCCCGTCTCGATAAAATTCTCGGCAGTAACGAGATCCGGACGATCATTACCGCACTCGGAACGAGTATCGGTTCAGAATTCAACATCGAAAAAGCACGGTATCATAAAGTCATCATCATGACCGATGCCGACGTCGATGGTGCCCACATCCGGACACTCCTGTTGACGTTCTTCTACCGGTATATGCGTCCGCTCGTCGAGCATGGTTATGTCTATATCGCACAACCGCCGCTATACGGAATCAAGCAAGGGAAAAACATCACGTATGTGCATAACGAACGTGAGCTGAACGAGGCCTTAGCCGCACTTCCAGAAAACGCGCGTTACGACATTCAGCGTTACAAAGGTCTCGGTGAGATGGATCCAGAGCAACTTTGGGAAACGACGATGGATCCGAGTGGTCGTCAAATGCTTCGGGTTGAACTTCAAGATGCCATCGAAGCGGATGAAGTATTCGATATCTTGATGGGAGATCAGGTAGAACCACGTCGTGACTTTATCCAGTCGCACGCGCATTACGTGAAGAACTTGGATATTTAACGTTGAATAGAGAGGGTGGCCAGACGAATGTCCGATCAACAAGGAATCATTAAAGATATAAATATTAGTCAAGAAATGCGTACATCCTTCATGGATTACGCGATGAGCGTCATCGTCGCACGTGCACTTCCTGACGTACGTGACGGTCTGAAGCCAGGACATCGTCGTATTCTTTATGCGATGAACGATCTCGGTATCCGCGCAGATAAGCCACATAAAAAATCTGCCCGTATCGTCGGTGAAGTTATCGGTAAGTACCACCCACACGGTGATTCTGCTGTTTACGACACGATGGTTCGGATGGCACAGGACTTCAGCTACCGGTATGAGCTCGTGGATGGACACGGAAACTTCGGTTCTGTCGACGGCGACTCTGCCGCTGCGATGCGATATACGGAAGCCCGTATGTCAAAAATCGCGATGGAAATCGTTCGCGATATCAATAAAAATACCGTTGATTTCAAAGATAACTATGATGGATCAGAGCGCGAACCAGAAGTCTTACCGTCGCGTTTTCCGAACTTGCTCGTCAATGGATCAAGCGGGATTGCGGTCGGGATGGCAACAAACATTCCGCCGCACCAATTAGGTGAAGTCATCGATGGCGTACTTGCGCTAACGCATAACCCGGAGATTACGATTTCCGAGTTGATGCAACACATTCCAGGTCCTGATTTCCCGACAGCCGGTGAAATCTTAGGTCGGAGCGGGATTCGCCGTGCCTATGAAACGGGACGTGGGTCAATCATCGTTCGTGCGAAAGCAGAAATCGAACAAGCTAAAAAAGACCGCGAACGGATCATCGTGACGGAACTGCCATATCAAGTCAACAAGGCGCGTCTCGTAGAAAAAATCGCCGATCTCGTCCGTGAGAAGAAAATTGAAGGCATTACGGACTTACGTGACGAATCCGATCGTCGTGGTATGCGGATCGTCATGGAAATTCGTCGTGATGCGAACGCAAGTGTCATCTTAAATAACTTATATAAACAGACATCGATGCAAACGACGTTTGGTGTCAACATGCTTGCGATCGTGGGTGGTCGTCCGAAAACGCTGACACTCAAAGAGATGCTCTATCATTACCTCGAGCACCAAAAAGAAATCGTCCGTCGCCGGACACAGTTCGACCTTGAGAAGGCGGAAGCACGGGAACATCTTCTTGCGGGTCTTCGCATCGCACTCGATCACTTGGATGAAGTCATCAAAATCATCCGAGCGAACCGAACGGCTGATGCGGCACGCGAACAGTTGATGGATCGGTTTGCTTTGTCTGAGAAACAATCGCAAGCGATTCTTGATATGCGTCTTCAACGTCTAACAGGACTCGAACGTGAGAAAATCGATGCTGAATATGATGAAATCATGCAGCTGATCACGGAACTCAAAAAAATTCTCGAAAGCGATGAAGAATTGCTTGAATTGATTCGGACGGAACTCGAAGAAGTGAAAGAACGCTTCAACGACAAACGCCGGACTGAAATTCGGATGGACCACATCGAATTCGAAGATGAAGATTTGATTCCTGAAAAAGATATCATCATCACATTGACGAGCAGTGGATACATTAAACGTCTCACGACGGATTCGTATCGTGCACAACGTCGTGGTGGTCGTGGTGTCCAAGGAATCGGTACGAATGATGCGGATTATGTAACACGTCTCTTATCGTGTTCGACGCATGATACGATCCTGTTCTTTACAAACCGCGGGAAAGTCTACCGCATCCGTGGGTATGAAGTACCTGAGATGAGCCGGACTTCAAAAGGTGTGCCGATCATCAACCTGATTCAGATTGAACGCGGTGAAAAGGTCGAGACGATGATTCCAGTTAACTTTAAACGATACCTGGAAGAGCAAAATGTCGTCGAAGAATCCATCATCGAAGCGACAATCGAATCGGATGACGACGTAACACCGGAAGAAGAAGCGGAAGAGGTACTTGATGCAGAAGAAGTCATGCAGGATGAGCAAAAATCATTAATCTTCATGACACGTAAAGGACGCGTTAAACGTTCGCCACTCTCTGCTTATGCCCGGATTAATAAAAACGGTCTGATTGCGATTCGTCTGTTCGAAGACGACGAATTGACATCTGTCCGTCTCGCATCGACAGACGATGAAGTCTTTACCGTTTCAAACCGTGGTAAGGCGATTCGTTTCCCGATCACAAACGTTCGTTCAATGGGACGTGGTGCGCGTGGTGTCAAAGCGATGAAACTAGCAGAAGAAGATATCGTCATCGGCATGGAGCTTGCGCGTGAAGAACAAGATGTCCTCGTCATTACGGAAAAAGGATTCGGGAAGCGGACACCAATGACTGAATTCCGAAGCCAGACGCGTGGTGGTAAAGGATTGATTGCAAGTAAAGTGAACGACCGGATTGGTCAAATTGCTGCCCTGCGAATCGTTGACGTAGATGATGACATCATGATCATGACAGAAGGCGGAATCGTCATCCGGACCGATTCACAAAATATTTCACGTGTCGGACGTAACACACAAGGTGTCAAAGTCATCCGGATTGAAGAAGGTGACCGTGTCGCTACCGTCGCGAAACTGAAAAAAGAAGAAAACGAAGAAACGATCGTTGATGAGCTGTCGACTGTCGTGGATGAAGAAAACATTTCTCCGGTTGTTGAAGCAGAAACAGTAATCGAAGAAACAGAAGAATAACATCAGTATGGAATAAAGAGGTACAGCAGAGTCGGACGGTAGATGTCCCTACTCTGCTGTTTTTCTACAAATAAAACTGATGAGAGAAAGGGACGAGGTAAGATGCGTATCGCAAGCAAGCGACTCATCATCGGCGATCGGGTAAAGGAGTCAGTCTTTTTACATACCGATATACCGATTGTCGAAGCTGGAAAAAAACTAGGGACAGACGAACTAAGACGCCTGAAACGGTTTTTGATTAAGGAAATCGATATTGAGGAACGACCAGAAGGTCTAGTCGAAGAAAGTCAACAAGAGATGGTTCGTCTTCAAGAAGTGAGCGAAAATCCATTCGAAGAACTTGTTGGTTCCTATAATCAAGTCTTCACCTCATGGGAACAAGGTTTCACCCCGAATACATATGAAGCTTTGAAATGGGTTAAAAACTCGATGCCCGATACAGTTCGTCGGGAAGATATTTTACCGTTCTTCCTTGAACGGGGAACGGAAGCATACACAGTTCGCCATGCGATTTATCGAGGGGCACTCGCTCAGTTGTTAGCGGAAGCAGTCAGAAAAGAACGAAAGATGATTCAAGACTTATGGACAGCCTCTTACTTTGCAGACTATGGACTCGCACGCATCATGGAGTGGCGACATACAAAACGATATGAAGCAATGCAACAAGAGATTTTCCATCGACATCCGGCGATGGCTTATCAAGCCTTACAAAACGATACGGTCATTTCAGATACGGTCAAACGTTTAATCGTCCAACACCATGAACGTCTAGACGGATCCGGTTACCCATTAAAAGCCACGGGTGATAAAATCATGGATCATACACGTCTTTTCATCGTAGCAGATGTTTTTGCGGCAATGACAAGCTGGCGTCCATACCGAGAGGCTTATACGGCATACGATGCATACGTTCACCTAAAAGCGCGGCCGATGCAGTACGATTCGAAGTACGTTACATTACTCGGACAACTTCTATTGCCGATTGGAATCGGAGATCGTGTTTTGATGAGTAACGGAAAAATTGCAACTGTCGTGCGGAAGAATGTCATCTTTGATCGTCCTGTCATCGTCTATGATGAGCAGAACCAGCAAGTCGTGAAAGACTTAATGGAAGACCGGCAGTTGAACATTATGCAGCTGATGGATTAAAGCAGACTTACTATATAGAAGAAACGCGTAGTTTAATCATTCTGTAGATCAACTTTTATGAAGAGGGAAACATTTAGGTGGATCTGCTAGGAATAGGTTAGTTTTCTGTTTGAGCCGTATGTGACAGGTGTCCTAAAAAAGGTGAATGCTAAAAGTCGAAAGGTACGGCTCAAAAACAGGAAGACGTGGCAAAAGCCACTTATACCAACAAAAAATGAAAGTCTAGTCAAAAGTTATAAAACAATTTTTTATGAAATTAAAATTAATTATCAAAAATGCTTGCACAATAATAAATCGCATGGTATATTATTTCATGTCCTAAAGAGGACGCACGCTTGAAACGAACGAAAAAACTTCTTTTAAAAAGTTGTTGACTTATCGTTCCAGACTTGGTATTCTAATTGAGTCGCCAAAACAGGCGCGGACGAACTTTGAAAACTGAACGATGAGGCAAAAAACGTATCTTCGGATACAAACAATGAATGAAGCGCAAGCTTCGTCAACGTGACTTTTAGTCACAAAAACGAGCAAGTCAAACACTT
>NZ_JACSMO010000031.1:0-449 GCF_018618695.1 Exiguobacterium sp. s127
GCTTCAGGAAAATACTTCGTCTCCCTGCTCGTCGAGCAGGAGAGCAACGAAATGCCGAAGACGGGCTCATCCGTCGGCGTCGATGTCGGGTTGAATCACTTCGCCATCCTGTCGGACGGCACGGTATACAAGAACGACCGTTACTTCCGTTCGCTTGAGAAAAAGCTGGCACGTGAACAACGTAAACTTTCTCGTCGTCAACGATTGGCCTTGGACAAGAAAGTAACACTTTCCGAGGCGAAGAACTATCAGAAGCAAAAGCGGAAGGTCGCCCGCATCCACGAGAAGATCGCGAACAAGCGAACCGATTTCCTGCACAAGGTATCGACCGAGATCGTCAAAAACCACGACGTCATCGGGATCGAGACCTTGCAGGTGAAGAACATGCAGAAGAATCGCAAGTTGAGCAAGTCCATCTCCGAGGTCAGTTGGTCGGAGTTCTTCCGCAT
>NZ_JACSMO010000032.1:0-447 GCF_018618695.1 Exiguobacterium sp. s127
TCGTCTCCCTGCTCGTCGAGCAGGAGAGCAACGAAATGCCGAAGACGGGCTCATCCGTCGGCGTCGATGTCGGATTGAAGCACTTCGCCATCCTGTCGGACGGCACGGTGTACAAGAACGACCGTTACTTCCGTTCGCTTGAGAAGAAGCTAGCGCGCGAGCAACGCAAGCTTTCTCGTCGTCAACGGTTGGCCTTGGACAAGAACGGAAAACTTTCCGAGGCGAAGAACTATCAGAAGCAGAAGCGGAAGGTCGCCCGCATCCACGAGAAGATCGCCAACAAGCGAACCGACTTCCTGCACAAGGTATCGACCGAAATCGTCAAAAACCACGACGTCATCGGCATCGAGACCTTGCAGGTGAAGAACATGCAGAAGAATCGCAAGTTGAGCAAGTCCATCTCCGAGGTCAGTTGGTCGGAGTTCTTCCGCATGCTCGGATACAAGG
>NZ_JACSMO010000033.1:0-413 GCF_018618695.1 Exiguobacterium sp. s127
AGGTAGCCGTATCGGAAGGTGCGGCTGGATCACCTCCTTTCTAAGGAAAACGTCCCGTAAGGGACATGCCCATCGTTCAGTTTTGAGAGTCCGATCTCTCAACTGAATCATCCCATATTTGAATGGGCCTATAGCTCAGCTGGTTAGAGCGCACGCCTGATAAGCGTGAGGTCGGTGGTTCGAGTCCACTTAGGCCCACCATTCAATTTTAAGTTCATATCCTGGGGCCTTAGCTCAGCTGGGAGAGCGCCTGCCTTGCACGCAGGAGGTCAGCGGTTCGATCCCGCTAGGCTCCATTTGTCTTGTCCATTTTCATGGAGAAGGCACTCGCACCTTGAAAACTGAAGACATCAACAAGACATCAAACTTTTTATAACCATGTCATTAGACGTGTGTTCTTAGAATACCAAAAT
>NZ_JACSMO010000034.1:0-410 GCF_018618695.1 Exiguobacterium sp. s127
GGTTTGTCTTATGTATGCGTAAAAAATATGACACTCCATTAGGATTCCGACTGGAATCCCATGACCAATTGGCCAATTTTTTGAGGTTCAGGGCAGCAAAAGTGAGCATGGTCTGCATCGTTACTTTTTTTAACCCGCGGTAGCGAGTCCAACGCATGCCATGCTTTTCTTTCGCGTCCGCAAAGACACGTTCGATTGTCTCTTTTCGTCGGGCATACAGCTGCCTATTAACCGGTGTGTGGCGAAGGCGCTCGACTTCGTCGATTGCATCTTGCCAGACATGCCGATGAATCACTTTCTGCATCGTCTGACTTTTCGTATACCGTTCTAGAAATGGACAAGTTTCACAGATTTTTGGATCTGATACGTACTCCCGTCTTCATTCCCGTGTAGTTGTTCGATAGACAAGC
>NZ_JACSMO010000035.1:0-398 GCF_018618695.1 Exiguobacterium sp. s127
CAAGACATGCTTAAAATGTTCTCGAACGACTTCGGTGCGTTCCTCGGAGCAGCAACGGAAGAAAACCTTCCGACGAAAGCAGCACAAGAAGCAGTCGCTGGCCATGAAACATATGTCCAAGACACGTTCATGCAGTACACGGAAGGCGACTACAAAGGATCAGTCGATACGTTCCGCGAGTCATATGCTTACATGTACGGTGTCGGTGAAAACCTCGGTAACGCGATCGTCATGCAATCTCCTGAGAAATTCATGGACGGTACACCAGGTTCAATGCCGAACACAGGTAACGGCGGCATGAGCGACACAAGCAACAACGCAACAACAGGTGCACTCGCACTCTTCGGTCTTGCACTCGGTGCAGCTGGAATCGTCGTGGCACGCAAACGTCAAAACGC
>NZ_JACSMO010000036.1:0-380 GCF_018618695.1 Exiguobacterium sp. s127
TCTTGTGCTGCTTTCGTCGGAAGGTTTTCTTCCGTTGCTGCTCCGAGGAACGCACCGAAGTCGTTCGAGAACATTTTAAGCATGTCTTGAGCGTCAGCCATCATTTTTTTGTCATCGTTAATGGCTGCTGTGACGAGGTTTGCTTGTGCTTCGATGTGATTTTTCGTCCAAGCTTGCTCGAACTGATCTGCACCGGCTTCACCGTAAATTGATTTGATTGCGGCTTTGAAGTCAGCTGTGTGCATGTCTTCCGCCCAGTTTGCAGCATCGTAGTCTTTCGCTTGATCGACGCCTGCCGTCATGCTGAGGTTCGCAAGAGCGACGTGTTCAGCAGCGAGGCTGTTGAGTGTTGACCGGAGGTCAGCGGCTTTCGTATCAGC
>NZ_JACSMO010000037.1:0-380 GCF_018618695.1 Exiguobacterium sp. s127
TCTTGTGCTGCTTTCGTCGGAAGGTTTTCTTCCGTTGCTGCTCCGAGGAACGCACCGAAGTCGTTCGAGAACATTTTAAGCATGTCTTGTGCGTCAGTCATCATTTTTTTATCGTCGTTGATGGCTGCTGTGACGAGGTTCGCTTGTGCTTCGATGTGGTTTTTCGTCCAAGCTTGCTCGAACTGATCCGCACCGGCTTCACCGTAGATTGATTTGATCGCGGCTTTGAAGTCAGCTGTGTGCATGTCTTCCGCCCAGTTTGCAGCATCGTAGTCTTTCGCTTGATCGAGACCTGCCGTCATGCTGAGGTTCGCAAGAGCGACGTGTTCAGCAGCGAGGCTGTTGAGTGTTGACCGGAGGTCAGCGGCTTTCGTATCAGC
>NZ_JACSMO010000038.1:0-363 GCF_018618695.1 Exiguobacterium sp. s127
GGAGGATTCCTGAGTGATCCGACCTAACGGTCGAAAATTGATCAGGCTAACCCCGTCGTCCCGACGGTTGAAGAAGCTAAGAGGCGTTCAGCTTCTTGTTTGACGTTCAGTCCTGCGTTCACATCACGGTCGTGGTGGATCCCGCAACTCGGGCATGTCCATTCACGCAAACCAAGATGTTTCACGTCTTTGTGTTGATGTCCGCAACGGGAGCACAGTTGACTAGAGGCGAAGGTCTTGCCGACTTTCACGACGGTCTTCCCGTACCATTCCACCTTGTATCCGAGCATGCGGAAGAACTCCGACCAACTGACCTCGGAGATGGACTTGCTCAACTTGCGATTCTTCTGCATGTTCTTCACC
>NZ_JACSMO010000039.1:0-357 GCF_018618695.1 Exiguobacterium sp. s127
AACGATCAGGGTGAAGCCCTAGTGAAAGTGGGAGATGAATCGCCACCCTCTCTTTCAGGTATATCCGTTGTAAGGAGGTGAACATCATGCCGACACACAAGGCCTACACATTCAGAATACACCCGACAAAAGAGCAGGAAATCCTGATTGCGAAGACGATCGGTTGTTCGCGCTTCGTCTTCAACCACTTCTTAGCGAAGTGGGATGAGACGTATAAAGCGACAGGTAAAGGACTGTCCTTCGGGTCTTGTTCGAAAGAACTCCCGGTGTTGAAGCAGGCGTTCGACTGGCTGAAGGAAGTCGATAGCACGTCTGTGCAGACGAGCGTCAAACATCTTGCTGATGCCTTTGACCGCT
>NZ_JACSMO010000040.1:0-334 GCF_018618695.1 Exiguobacterium sp. s127
CTGCTCGACGAGCAGGGAGACGAAGTATTTTCCTGAAGCGTTACGCCGGATGGTCGCGTTCAAGATGCGTCCGACGACCTGCCTCGAATTAGAGAAACGGACCCATTTCAACTTCGGGAGTTTTAACTTGTTGCCGATTATAGAGACTTCGGGAAGTTGAGATTTCCCTTGAATGTTCGTCTTGTACGATTGAACGGGATTGCGCTTCGACTTGAAGCGAGGACGTTCGTTCTGTTTCTTGAAGAAGCGGTCAAAGGCATCAGCAAGATGTTTGACGCTCGTCTGCACAGACGTGCTATCGACTTCCTTCAGCCAGTCGAACGCCTGCTTCAAC